>DPMX01000064.1:0-2915 GCA_003540955.1 Gammaproteobacteria bacterium | reverse complement strand
ATCTCCGCAAGCCGCGAGGCGAGTACCACCTCCGACCGAACAGCAGCAATCTCTTCTTCAGCAAAAGTCCACTGTAGATTCAAATCGCGGGTATAATCTCCACCGCCGAAAGAAATCCGTTTTAGTCTGCCACCGCTAGCCGCAATCTCCCGTGCAGCGCCATGACCCTTCGCAGTCTCGATGATTGGAATGAGATCAATTGTCCCTGGTTTGATCCTATGGCGTTGCTCAAGACTTCTCATCATCCAATCTACGGCTTGCAAATCGGCTGGACGCTCCACCTTAGGTAACATGATGCCATCCAGCCAGGGGCCTACCACCGCTTCAATATCCTCGAAGCAGAAGTCCGTGTCGATGCTGTTGACACGAATGTATCCACGGCAAACGCGCGGGCGCTTCAAAGCCTCTACGACTATAGCGCGCGTCGCTGGTTTTTCTGCCACGGCGACGGCGTCCTCAAGATCGAGAATTACGACGTCGCAGCCAGTTGTGAATGATTTTTCTACCCGGCGGGGGTGGTTTCCTGGCGCGAACAGGAAGCTCCGGTTCGGTTGCATCATGGACAGTTTTTCCTGAGTTTCAAATGTCTGATGGACATCTTAGCAATGACGGCGGATCACGGCTATTGAGGCTTGGATCCCCGAGCAACCTATAAGATCTGGAATCCCATAACGGAAAAGCAAAGTGAATTTAGGACGGTTACTTTTCAAAATCGCCTATCACATTTGAAGTAAGTGTTTACAATCGGTCTGGGGAACTAACCCGAACGCTATGAAAGAGGTCGAGAAACGATGAAATTCGGTGTTTTTTTACCAAATGGTAGCAATGGCTACATACCCTCCGGGGGCAGTCCGGTCTACCTTCCAACCTTTGAGCATAATAAAGCCATCTCGATCGAGGCGGAGAATCAGGGTCTCGATTTTGTCCTGTCGATGATGAAATTTCGAGGTTTTGGTGGCGAGACAGGGTATTGGGACGCCTGCCTCGAATCATTTACGTTGATGGCCGCCATCGCCTCTGTGACTCATACTATCGGTCTATTTCCGAGTATTTCTCTGCTGAGTCAACATCCGGCATATGTCGCGCGAATGGTGGCTACTCTAGATGACATCAGCGGCGGTCGTTGTGGGTTGAATATTGTCACAGGTTGGAACAAACCCGAATACGAACAAATGGGCTTGTGGCGAGGCGACCAATACTATGAGCAACGGTACGAATACGCCGCGGAATATCTAACGATACTACGCCAACTTTGGCGCGATGGGACGTCGACGTATAAAAGTGAGTTTTTTGATCTTAAGGATTGTAGCTGCCTGCCGATCCCGGGTATCGAAATCCCTATTGTTTGTGCTGGACAGTCACCTCGAGGTAAACAATTTGTCGCAGAAATGGCTGATCAACAATTTGTTATGACGGACATACACAATTTAACTACAAGCGTTGCTGATATCAAAAAGCGTGCAGCCGGAGCTGGTCGCAGAGTTGGAATTTATGCCTTATTCCACGTTATTACGGCGGACTCTGATGCAGAAGCGGCCGAGATTGGTCGCGAAATTGTTTATAAGGCCGACAACGGTGCGCTCCAGAATATTCTTGCAAGCGCTGATCTTGACACTAACAAGGGCGGCACTGCTGACCAACTACTTAAGGCTGGCCTTAATCAGTCCATCGACGATGGAAATCTCGCCTTCATGGGGATCCCAGTGATTCATGGATCATTCGAAACCGTTGCGAGGAAAATCTACAATATCGGTATCGAGACTGGAATCGATGGGATGCTTTTTAGCTGGCCAGACTTTGTGTCTGGTGTGCGCGACTTTGGCGAACAGGTTAAGCCGTTGCTTGATAGGCAAGATTGTTGATGATAGACGTTGTACCTAGGCAACGTCGTTGGAAAGTTAGAACTTCAGTACTTTGTTACTGCTAAGCTTTAAAAACACTTCGTACCACAATATGGACTGTTAACTACCGACGATGACAACGAAAACTGCAGAACTTCAGAATCACCATATGGACTCCACGCGGTGGAACGAATTTAAGTTTCGCGATGATGATATTATCATCGCAACTTGGGCAAAGTCTGGCACAACCTGGCTCCAGCAGATTGTAGGACAGTTTGTTTTCAATGGCGCCGAAAATGTTCCTGTGATGCAAATTTCGCCGTGGCTAGATTATCGAGCGATTCCTAAAGATGCTACGTTTGCAATGCTTGAAGCGCAGCAGCATCGAAGGTTTATAAAGACCCATCTCCCTGCCAACTCGTTGGTTGTTTCCCCAAGCGCAAAATATATCTATATTGGTCGTGACGGACGAGATGCCATCTGGAGTTGGTATGAGCATCATTGTTGTTACACCGACTTCATCTACAAAGTTCTCAATGAAAGCCCTGGCTTGGTGGGGCCACCACTGGATCGCCCGGGCAAAGACGTGGTCGAGTATTTTCATAGATGGTTGGATAGAAATGGGTATCCAATTTGGCCATTTTTCTCGAATATCCAATCGTGGTGGGAAATTCGGGATCGGCCAAATGTCTTACTGCTGCATTTTAATGCGTTGAAAGCTGATCTCGACTCCGAGATGAGAAAAGTTGCGAGGTTTTTAGGTTTTAACATTGATGAAAAGGTGTGGTCGAAAATGGTCGAACATTGCAGGTTCGATTACATGAAGGAGAATGCAGACGCGTTGACGCCAAGGCTTGGGGCGATATTTTCCGATGGGGGTCGGAGTCTTATTAATAAAGGTAGTAACGGTCGTTGGACTGAAGTATTAACTCATGCGGATAGTCAAAAGTACGAAGCATTCGCTTTCGAACACCTGTCTTCAGACTGTGCGAATTGGCTAGCCTCGGGAACATTGTAGTCTTTGCAGTTATCAAATAGCGATTGAGCTTCAGGTTCATTTGACCGGTAGAAATA
>DPMX01000025.1 GCA_003540955.1 Gammaproteobacteria bacterium | reverse complement strand
AAACAATACCGCATGATTAATTGGTGGAGGTGATACATGGCTTGGACCAGAAACGTTCTACGGGTCAATCTCACACAAGGTAGTTGCTTCGCTGAACCTCTCAATATGGAGTGGGCAACGAAATATCTTGGACAACGCGGATTGGCTTCGAAGTATTTATCTGAAGAAATTGACCCTACCTGCGACGCTTTATCGCCCGATAACAAGCTGATTATGGCCACAGGGCCCTTGACCGGCACGATGGCCTCTACCGGAGGGCGTTATTCGGTGATTACGAAAAGTCCCCTGACCGGCACGATAGCGTGCTCGAACTCTGGGGGTTTCATTGGTAATGAAATCAAAAACGCTGGCTGGGACATGATAATTTTCGAAGGCAGGTCGCCACATCCGGTTTACTTATTGTTGGAAAATGAGATTGCGTCTCTCTGCCCTGCTGACGATGTATGGGGGAAGTCAGTCTGGGAGACCGATGAAATACTGCACGCGAAATATCAGGATCCCCTTCTGCGCATTGCCGGGGTTGGCCGAGCGGCGGAACACGGATGCCTATATTCTAGCGTCGTTAACGACCTTCATCGTGCAGCTGGTCGGTCTGGAGTCGGCACTGTCATGGCCTCAAAGAATTTGAAGGCGGTAGCGGTGCGCGGTACGAAAGGGGTAGGCAATATTCGCGACCCTAAAGCGTTTATGCAGGCGACTAGCGAGGGAAAGCGGACGTTGGCTGAAAATGCGATGACTGGCGAAGGTTTAGGCGCGTTAGGCACGCAGGCTCTAATGAACGTCATCAACGAAGTAGGTGCTATGCCAACACGCAATATGCGTGAGGTTCAATTTGAAGGAGCCAGTAAGATCTCCGGTGAAGCAATGCTGGAACCGCGAGAGAGTGATGGTAACGCGAACCTAACGACGAATGCGGCTTGCTTCGGTTGTACGATAGCTTGTGGACGTATTTCTACTATTGATCCCCAACACTATACCATTGTAAATAAACCGGAATATATGGGTAATTCGGGGGGGCTAGAATATGAGGCTGCATGGGCGCTAGGTTCGGATACTGGGGTCGATGATCTCGATGCCTTGACGTACGCAAATTTTCTGTGCAACGAGGATGGTTATGACCCCATATCGTTCGGGGCGACTGTTGCGGCTGCTATGGAATTGTTCGAACTGGGAGCGATCACTACAAAGGATACTGGTGGATTAGAACTCAGATTTGGTTCTGCAGAGGCTCTAACGAAATCGGCCGAGCTAGTTTCGACTGGAGAAGGCTTCGGAAAAGATTTGGGTTTAGGTTCGAAGCGGCTATGCGAAAAATATGGGCATCCCGAGTTGTCGATGACCGTTAAAGGGCAGGAGTTCCCGGCCTATGATCCACGTGGTGTGCAGGGCATGGGACTCGCCTACGCGACATCCAATCGCGGTGCCTGTCACCTTCGCGGGTATACCGTTTCATCGGAGCTTTTGGGCGTTCCGGTAAAGACTGATCCGTTGTCGACTGAAGGCAAGCCAGACCTGGTAAAAGCGTTTCAAGATGCGACGGCAGTTGTAGATTCATCTGGATTGTGCGTATTTACTACGTTTGGTTGGACCTTAGAAGATATCGCCCCTCAAGTGGCTGCAGCGTGCGAAGGTAATTGGACAGTAGACTCAATGATTGAGGCCGGTGAGCGCATTTGGAACTTAGAGCGCAAATTTAATATCGATGCGGGATTGACCGCGGCGGATGATACGTTGCCTGAACGTTTGCTCAAAGATGCGGCAAAAACAGGCCCGGCGAAGGGTAAGGTTAATGAACTTGGAAAGATGCTTCCAGGATACTACGAAGCCCGTGGATGGACTCCTGAAGGTGTGCCGACGGAAGCGACTTTAGATAGATTATTGGTCTAATAAAGGCGTCTATTCTCGTTAAAAATGGATCGACGGGCGAGGTCCCCGATTTGGATTAAGTTCCAACGGGTATGGAGGATGAGCTAATGAAACACGTTGTCGTTGGTGCTGGGCCAGCTGGTGTGGTTGCTGCTGAATCGTTAAGGCGACTGCAACCCGAGGCCAATATCACTTTAGTCGGCGATGAGAACGAACCACCGTACTCACGCATGGCTTTACCATACTTATTGATAAAACAAGTGGGTGAGTCTGGTACATACCTCCGTAAGGAAGAACAGCACTTTTCTAAGCTTGCAATCGACTTACGCCAGGAACGCGTTATGAAAATAGATCGAGAGCGACAGGAACTATCGTTGGAGGCAGGCGGCTCGCTTTCCTATGACAAACTTCTAATTGCGACAGGGTCGCAACCCACGTCTCCGCCGATCCCAGGGATGGATCTGCCTGGAATTTATTCGTGCTGGACTCTGGAAGACGGGAGGAATATCGCCGCCCTTGCTAAACTGGGCACGAAAATACTTCTGATGGGTGCGGGCTTTATTGGTTGCATCATTCTCGAGGCGTTAGCTAAAAGTGGTGCGAACCTAACCGTGGTCGAAATGGAGGACAGGATGGTGCCACGGATGATGAACGATACGGCTGGGAGTATGATCAAATCTTGGTGCGAAAAGCAAGGTGTGATCGTACACACGTCGACCGAAGTGACTGGGATTGAAAAGGCTGGTGATGGATTTACGGTTTCATTTAGTAGCGAGGAGAGTATTGCAGTAGATTTAATCGTCTCCGCGACTGGAGTTAAGCCAAATATCGATCTACTTGAGGGGACGGGTGTCGAGACTGACTACGGGATCTTGGTCAATAGAAATATGCAGACGAACGATCCCGATATATTTGCTGCGGGTGACGTTGCGCAAGGCAGAGATTTTTCTACCGGAGAATATTCGGTCCAGGCGATACAACCAACAGCCACTGAACATGGACAACTTGCGGCCCGAAATATGGTTGGATACAGTGGTGCTATCCATCGGGGTAGCGTGAATATGAATATTCTCGATACAATTGGGTTGATTTCTAGTTCTTTCGGATTATGGATGGGAACGGACGGTGGCGAATTTGGGGAGCTACTAAACCGTGACCGTTATCGTTATATGAATCTTCAATTTGACGATGATATTTTGGTCGGTGCGACGAGCTTAGGTTTAACCGAACACATTGGCATTCTGAGGGGATTAATTCAGACTAAAACGCGACTTGGCGCGTGGAAGGATCGGTTGATTCAGGATCCGACGCGAGTAATGGAGGCCTACTTAGCCAGCACTCAGGCCATAGGATTTAACTCAGCAGTACTCTAAGATGGAATCCATTCAAAACTGCGGGTTAAGATGGCGACTCATCCGTGAAACTTACTTTTAAACTGTATGCATCGCTGGCTGAACTGTTGCCTGGCAAGCTCACCGAGAACGCTATTGATATAGAGGTCGACTCGGGCATCTCGATATTCGATGTCATAGATCAATTTAAAGTGCCGCGCAAGAGCGCTCACTTGGTATTGTTGAATGGTATATATGTGGCGCCTGATGATAGACACAAATCGGTTTTGAACGACGGGGATACGTTAGCGATTTGGCCGCCAGTTGCCGGCGGTTGACGTCGAATGCGATTG
>DPMX01000309.1 GCA_003540955.1 Gammaproteobacteria bacterium | reverse complement strand
CGGCCCGCGCTGGTGACCACCGTACGCTCTAGGCAAGGTCATCCCGAGCCATCCTCGTTTACCGAGCTTCTGAGAAAATTCCGGGTCAAATGCGTCCCAGCTATTACTTCGGTGAACTGCACTAAAATCGGCGCACTCGTTTTGTAGAAAAGTACGCACTTCCGTGCGCAACACCTCAAGGTGCTCTGGTAATTCGTATGGTTCGAAGCGCAACGATTTTAAAGCGGTCATAAGCCGGCCTTTTTTGCGTACTCTATCGCTTTAGCGGCAAAGGTGCGTACCATAGTCGCCTCTCTTGGCGCTTCTGGGTTGCTCGCTGTTCCTTCTTGTACTCGTTTTATTATCCCCTGGTAAATTGCGGCCATGCGCCATACCGTATAGGCTCGATAGTAATCGAGGTGTTCGATATGAGAGAGGCCTCTCAGTTCACAATACCGTTTCGTGTATTGTGACTCACTTGGGATACCCAAGACGGCTAAATCTATGCCTGCTAAACTGCTGACTCGCTCCTTGACCTTAGGCAACAACCAAGGGCACAGGTGGTAGGTAAAATCTCCTAAGGGGTGGCCAATTGTTGCTAGCTCCCAATCCAATACCGCAACAACTTTTGGTTCGTTCGGATGGAAGACCATATTGTCCATGCGGTAGTCGCCATGGATAATACTGGTTACATCATCTTTTGGAATATTTTGTGGCAACCATTTGTTCAAATGATCCATATCTTCGATTTTTTCAGTTTGGGAGGTGACGTAGGTTTTACCCCATCGATGGATCTGGCGGGCAAAATAATCCGTTGTTTTACCAAAACCCTCTAGACCGAGCGATTTATAATTGAGACTCTGAAATTTTACTAACGTACTGATCTTTGCATCGTAGATAGCCGCTCGCTCCCCGGGACTAAGGCCCGGCAGTGACATATCCCAAAAGATCCTGCCTTCAATCATCTCCATCACATAAAATATTGTGCCTGCGACCGTAATGTCTTCACACAAGCACAGAGCACGTGGTACTGGGAAGTCTGTTGCATTCAACGCTGAAATAACACGAAACTCGCGGTCAACAGCGTGCGCCGATGGCAATAGCTGTCCGGACGGTTTGCGTCTCAGGACGTAGTTTCGCGACGGAGTGATCAACTGGTACGTTGGGTTAGACTGTCCCCCTTGAAAACGTTTGATCTTAACAGGGCCTTCGAAGTTATCGATATGTTTTTTCAGATACCGTGTTAGGCGCGACACGTCGAGTTTCAGGTGGTATTCAATCTCTTTCGGGTCGGAGTATATTTTTTCTTTCGCAGAGGTCATCCTGAATTTAATCCTAAATGTCCAATATTACTTTTGGTTTAAACACACGAAATTCACACTTAGAATGTCCAAGATAGCGAATTACTAACCGGCGACTATACCTTGGTCGTGCAGCTTCCCAATCTCAGAATCACTTAAACCAAGTAAATCAGCTAAAATTTCATTGGTGTGTTGGCCTAGGTGTGGTGCAGGCGTCGCAGGTCCTCGCTCAACTGCTGAAAAGGACATCGGCTGCCCGGGGACGAGGTAGGTGCCGATATTAGGTTGTTGAACCATGCTGAAAATCGGATTGTCTTCGGAGACGTCAATATCTTCTTCTACTAACTCCTGGATAGTTTGGTAGACGCCCCAACAACATCCGTTCTCATCAAGTGCCGCTTTGAGTTGTTTGAACATGGTGGATGTTGTCCAACGGTCGATTACCTCACAGATTTCATTGCGGGCAGTAAATCGATCTCCTTCACGTGAAAAATCTAACTTTAGCCTGGATTCTAGAGAGTCCATTTCGGAAGCAAATCCGCCGGCACGCTGCAGGCCAGACCACTGTTTGGGTGTAATCGCGATGATCATCATTCGTTTGCCATCTGCACTTAAAAAGTCGCGCCCCAATGCTCCATACACATTGTTTCCATGGCGCAGACGCTCTGATTTATTAATAGAGACCTCACCGATAAAACCAAGATGGCCCATGGTGGCTAATGCACAATCGGCGAGCGATAAATTCACCAATTGGCCGTTTCCGGTAAGGCGTCGATGTCGTTCTGCAGCTAGAATACTAAGAGCTGCCATGTACGCGGTAATGTTGTCCCATGCGGGCAAAATATGATTTACTGGCCGCTCATCGTCGGCCGGTCCAGTCATCGCCGGGAAGCCAACTTTTGCGTTGACAGTGTAGTCGAGGGCGGTTCCCCCGTGTCGATCGCCAACGATTGTGAGTTGGATCAAATCTCGTCGGCGCGCCTTTAGTGAATCGTAAGACAACCAACCTTTGGCGGGTAAGTTAGTAGAGAAAATTCCGGCATCCGAGCCGTCAGCGGTGATCAACTCAGTTACTAACTCACGTCCACGGTTAGATTTTAGGTCTACTGCAAAAGAGCGCTTGCCCTTATTCAAATCAGCCCAATAGAAGCTGTGGTTATCTCCGGTTACCGGCCATCGGCGGTAATCGATCCCACCATGAATGTTATCGAAACGAATAACGTCCGCACCTAACTGGGCTAGTGTCATGCCGCACATTGGTGCGGCAATGAATGCGGAGCCTTCGATGATGCGTAGGCCATTTAGTATATTTTGCATGATAGCAGTAAGATTGACGTATTACTGTGTGTGGTCGGTGTACAAAAAAGCTATATCGCCTTAGGAGTTCCGCTAGTGTTTAACGAAGTCATTTGTTTTTTAACTTTACATGCCCGTTATTTAATACGACGACATCGCGCTCATTCGCGAGGCTACGGAAATATATATCTTCGCCGTTTCCCCAAATCTCAGTACGCAAGGTTTCACCGGGTAAGAAGGGTGCTGAGAAGCGTAGGCTAATCGATTTTATTCTACCCGGATCGTAGGCGCAGCAAGTCTTGAGCACGGCGTGTTGAGCGACGCCCATGGTCGACCTACCATGCAGAATTGGGCGCTCAAACCCCCCGCTCTTGGCGATTTCGGGGTCGGCGTGTAGCGGATTCATGTCACCGCAGAGTCGATATAACAGTGCCTGCTGAGGAATTGTAGGAAGGATACATATATCGTCGGGCTTTCGGTTGGGAATCTGGATAGACCTGACACGCCTTTTGGAGCTTCCGCCGCATCCACCGTCCGCACGAGCTAAGGTGTTTGAGTTAACTGTCGCGAACAGTTTGCCGTCACTCTCGCTGCGTACTTCCTTACGTGTATAGATAAAAGCACCTTTATTCGCTCCTCGATCAACGACCGCATCGACATAGGTCTCCCCTATCATTGTACCTGCAGGTGGAAGCGGATTATGTATGATTAATTCCTCCTCAGCATGTAGCACTTTCTGCCAATCGACTTCGTATTGCGGCTCTTTGAGCCAAAATCCAGGATAGCCTAAGACGAGACTCATTGTCGGCAAGGTCTGGATATTTTTCTCGTAGGTGAATCTTAGTTGATCGGGATCTATAGGATCGGCACCGAAACCGAGGCCAAGTGCGTACAATATGCAGTCCTCAGTACGATAGGTCGATTCTCGTCGAGCAATCATCTTGCCTAGGATCTTATCTGGATCGATCAATGGGAACCCTTTTTGACTTGTGCCTGTATTTGTGGTTTTTTATTCAATGAGCTCATTGGCCAAAGCCTTTAATTCATCTAACACGGCGTTAAGCTTGGTCTCTATTATCCACACGATCACTTCGTTTACCCCAGCACGCTCTGCTTCGACACGTTCAGCCAGTGTGCGACTTCTCCCTTCGGTCGCCATTTGTGCGATTGAGATCGAGGTTGGGTCCCGTCCCGTTTCTGCACACAGTTGATTTAACCGCTCCCGTCCTCTGGCGAGTTCATCAAAATCATTAGTTAAAGGTACCCACCCATTGCCCCACTTTGCGACACGTTGAAGAACCCGCGGAGACCCTATACTACCGAAGTAGATCGGCGGATAGGGATTTTGTGCGGGTTTGGGATAGCATCGGACAGGAGGGAAGTTATAATAATGACCGTCGTAGCCCGCCGAATCGTTTGTCCATAATGCTTTCATTATCTCCACGCACTCTCTGGTTTGAGTCCAGCGGTGATCAAAATCGACGCCCAAGATTTCACTTTCCTCACGATTCCAACCGGCGCCGATTCCAAAGTTGACGCGTCCTCCGCTATAGTGATCTAGTGACGCGACCTCATTGGCTAGAATCAACGGATTATGCTCTGGTACTAGGCATATTGCTGTTCCCAGTCGTAGCGTTG
>DPMX01000300.1:2048-4939 GCA_003540955.1 Gammaproteobacteria bacterium | reverse complement strand
GACGAGTTAGTAAAAATTTCTACCGTAACAGGCCCTCCCGGAGAAATTATCGATCGTATCCATATGCTTGAAGACGCTGGCATCACGAATATTGCTTTGAACGTTTGTGGTACCGATGGGCGTGATATGATCCGGGAATTTGGTAACGAAATTATTTGTAAAATTTAATGGAACATCAATATGAGCGGCCACCGAGTTGATGCTTTTCGCTTCACAGGCAGACTAATCAAAAAAATCATATTGGAAGCAATCGAAAGCACCACGCCACCGACCTCTATTCCGTGGGCCGTTCCAGCTAAACCCCTCGTAGAATCACGCGTCGCGTTACTAACGACAGCAGGAATATCCATGCGGGGTGACCCACCATTCGATATGGAAACTGAGCGTAATAATCCAACTTGGGGTGACCCAAGTTGGCGCAAGATCCGTTTTGATGCAACGCATAATGATATCGTGGCTAATCACCTCCACATCGACACAACCTACATCGAAAACGACATCAACGTTGCGTTGCCGTTGCTCCCCCTTAGGGATCTGATCACTATGGGAGTCGTAGGATCTTCGGCACCGAACCATTACTCTATTATGGGTTTTCAAGGCGTGGACAGTCGCACGCTTGAAAATGTGAGTGCACCCGAAATCGCACAAGCGATGCAAAACGACGAGGTTGATCTTGCGATCCTCGCGCCCGTCTGACCGGATTGTTGCCGGTCCGTAGGACTGGTGGCTCGAAAAATCGAGAAAGCCGGTATCCCAACTGTCACGGTTAACTTGATTTGGGAGTTTCAGCGAGCGCTCGGGATGCCCCGTGTTGCGGCAGTTGAACACCCGTTTGGTCGACCCTACGGCGAGGTCGCGGACCGGGCAACACAAACCGCCGTGTTGCGCGCCGCGCTAGACGTTTTCGCCTCCGCGAAGCAACCCGGCCACGTAGCCCACCTTGATTTCATTTGGCACCAAGAGCCAAGGCAAACTCGCTGGCACCCGCAGGAGCCCGCACCGATTATTCGTTTCATGAAGGAACAGGGAAGAATTTAGTTTTCGCCAAGAGCCCCGACCCGTCCTCGATACCCCATCGGCAATAGCAGCAGGCAAATACCAGCGACGGCAGTCACTACCGCCAAGCTTAGATATCCAACAGTGAAACCGCCGGTCAGATCAATGGCTAGCCCGAATAGCGGCGGCGCAATAACCACGCCGGCAAAGGTCACGAAAAGCGCACCCCCTGTTGCATGCCCGACATCTTCTGGAGAAACATGCCGAGAAATTTCAGCCAGATATATGCCATTCCAAGCCATGCCAGTCGCACCGAACAATGCGCAAACGGTGAAGACCGCCCAAGTCGGCCAGGCAGCGCTGAAACCTGCAGTCACTAGTGTCGCAGCGGCCATACAAAGCGCGATGAACCCGAGGATACGACGGGTTTGTCCACTAGCATCCGCGACAGCACCCCAACCAATCCGCGCAATTACCGCGGCTCCGCCTACTAAGGACAAGGCGAATCCCGCGAATTGTGTTGACCAACCGATCACAATCTCGAAATAGGTGACTAGAAAATAAATGTAACATTGTTGCGTCCCCGATAAAAAAAAGGTTGATAGCGCAATCACGCGCAGAGCCGGACGCGAAAATATTAGTCGAAGTGGTCTCAACACATTTCCGAACACTAACGGTTGGCTGGGAGTCAATTCGACATCAAAGCGCTTACGCCATGCTTGAAGACACAGTGCTCCAATAATTATAGCCATCGCGATGAGGGCACTCACTACACGCCAATTAAAATAGATCAAAAGAAAAGGTACAAGAATTCCAGCAAACACCCCACCGAGCGGCACTCCTGTTTGTTTTATTGAAAACACTAACGACAACGAGCGTGCTGATGTGTGTCGGGAAAGCAAATGACTACTCGCCGGCGTGGTAGGCCCGTAACCGAACCCCAGGATACAAGCCGAAAGCAAGAACCACCACCACTGACCGCCAGCACAAACTAGCAGCCCAACTGCGCACAACAACATAGCCCCCTGAGAGAATCGGATCGCACCGAAACGCAATATAAGCCGGCCGGTAAGAAGAGATCCCAGCATCGCGGCAACATAGAGCAAGGAGGCATACACCCCGATGTGTTCGGGAGCAATTCCGATGTCGCGTGCCGCCTGCGGCGCATAGATGGAAACCGTCAACGACGCCATCGTGACGAGGGCTTGAACAGATGTGGTAGCCATCACCGCAATGGCGACGGTACGATGCGAGCGGTCGAACTGGGTCAACGTTTAAGCATGCCGGCGAAAGTTATCTTCTGAACCCGTCTACGCGGCCGAAATACCGAAAGATGGAAAGGTCGAAAAGTATTTCAGCGAATTTCTCGCTTACCCCTGTTTCAGTTTTCCAAGCGAGGTAACGCTCATAGTGACTGTCGTGGCCAGGGTTCATCTAGACTTCAAGTCGGCCGTCAAAGGCTCGTATGTCTTTAAAGTTTTCGGCAAACATAGCAATTCAGTCTTCGACACACTCTGCTTTCGCCGTGACCTCAACAGGGACGGTTACGATCATAGTCGCCCCTAAGGAATTATTTTAAAATCGAGCCGGGGCGGCTCCCCAGGCACTGATTCACTCCGCAGGCTGTCCCAGCTTCTCAATAAAAAAATCACGGGCCAGGTTGTTAGAGATGGTCAAGCCCGGTTCAGAATATAAGCCGATCTGATTAAAGGGCAGGAACTCTAGCCGTTTGGGCTCACGGGCAGCATTAAATAGTTCAGCTACCGACCATGCTGGATGCACAATGTCGTAGCCTGACGTGCTAATGATCATGTAAGGACGAGGACTGACGCGATGAACGAAAGACAACGGACTATACTCAAGAATCCGTTCAATAGACTCAAGTGTAATCGTAT
>DPMX01000300.1:0-1742 GCA_003540955.1 Gammaproteobacteria bacterium | reverse complement strand
AAAATCGTATCGGCCCAGGTCGGGTGATAGTCTTTTGCCGCTGCAAAAAAATCAATGATATCTTGGCCAAGCGGCATGCCGCATAACTCGCCCGGTGCCGCAACAACTGGTATCCGCGCACTTTT
Source organism: Gammaproteobacteria bacterium (assembly GCA_003540955.1). Lineage (GTDB taxonomy): Bacteria > Pseudomonadota > Gammaproteobacteria > UBA11873. The sequence continues at coordinate 1,617 of DPMX01000300.1, read as the reverse complement.
TCCTGTTTTGTCGCGTTGGACGCGATCCGCTTCAACCGCGTCAAGCAATTCTTCAAATTGAAGTTCACTACGTAGCAATTTCATCCACCTAAATCCATCGAACACGGGCACAACGGCTACGGTAGCTTTTGCCCGGCGGTCGATCGCACTCGAGTAGGTCACTCCCGCACCAGCAAAGCTTGCACCCCAGAGACCTATACGATCGGGGTCTACGTCTTCACGTGACTGTAGGTAACTGATCCCGTTACGAAAATCCTCCGCCTGATTTAGTGGGAATAACTCTCCGCGAATCTCACCCTCTGAATTGCCAAAGCTTCTGTAATCGATCGCGAGTACAACAAAGCCAGCAGCCTGGAAACAGGCTGCTTGTTCGGTGAGCATAGACTTTACAAGGGAAAACCCATGGCCCATGACGAGAGCTGCTCGTCGCTCACCTGCTTTCAAGTCTTTTGGAAGATAAAGATCGCCGGCGCAACGTTTACCACCACTGTTAAAATATACTTCTTCCATCGTTAGTTCCTCATTTTGAGTCGCGGTTAACCTTTGTCCAGGTGTATTCTGCGCTCTGCGCCGCGTTCTCATCTTTAGTGCCAGGGAAACCCATCGGCTTCATGCGATCAATAACATCGCCGAGCCGAGTCATAAATTCGACTTCTATACGTCGCGTCTGAAACAACCACTGTCCGTCGTCCTTAAAGAATGTGTCGTGGTAGGCCAAACACTTGATAGGCGGCTTTGCTCTCTTTAGAAACGAAGTACGCCGTTAGGTAGCATACCGAACTCGCGACCTCACCGTCGACATCATTCGACATGCTAAATCTCTTCTATCAGCCCAGTTCGCGGGGATACACCGTTAATTGAACGTACCGCCAGACTCGGCGAGTCTTTTTAATAGCGGTGCGGGTTTCCATGATGCAGGATCCTGCTCGGCAAATTCGCATACACGCCGGTACACGTTATCAAGCCCAATATGATCGGCATAAAACATCGGCCCACCTAAATAAGCCGGTACACCGTAGCCGTACACGTAAATTACATCGATATCGCTCGCCCGCTGTGCGATACCCTCTTCCAGGATCCACGCGCCTTCGTTAATTAACGCGTACATCAGCCGTTCTAACACTTCGTTCTCACCAATTTTACGCCGCTCGATTCCTTTCTCTCGACTGTAATCGACAACCAATTGCTCTATTTCTGGATCCCGTCGCGCACCGCGATTACCGCTCTCATATTTATAATACCCCGCTCCGGTTTTTTGACCGAAACGACCCTTCTCGCAAATGCGATCACCGATTTCACAATAACGCTCGCCAACCGCTAGACTTTCCGGCAAACCTTTGCCTTGTCTAATCCTCCATCCGACATCAAGACCAGCAAGATCGGACATCGTAAGCGGGCCCATAGCAAAACCGAGATCATAAATTGGAGCATCAACCTCATGTGGTAAGCACCCTTCTTCAAGCAGGTACTGGGATTGTGCAAGATACCGATGAATCATCCTATTGCCGACAAAGCCGTCGCATACGCCCACTACCACACCGACCTTTTTAATCGCCTTGGCAACTGCTAGTGTTGTCGCCAGCGTCTCAAAACTGGTCTTCTCACCACGGACAATCT
>DPMX01000325.1 GCA_003540955.1 Gammaproteobacteria bacterium | reverse complement strand
TTCGCCCTCTTCGCCAGCCAATTCCGAAGCCACGCCGTCGATTTGGTTCCGCACCGTATCCCCAAAAAACCCATATGCTGCGATAGCCGCGATCGCTATCAAAGCCACTATAATAATATACTCCGTCATGCCCTGGCCGAGCTGTTTAGCAAAACGTTTCATCGAAAGCCCTCTTGGTTTTGTCGTTAAATTGTTACGGATCTTGTCTAAATAGTCGGATCGGGTTGCGGTTTAGTCGCCAGAAATCCAATCATCGTCTACTGGCCTTTGACGGCAATTATGCGACGGATTCTTACGTGCTACAAGTTGGATTCCAAGCATTTTATTTAATCTATTTCGCCAGTTAATTACCTCCGGAGGATGGCTCCTGTGGTCTTTGAAATCCTATAACGCTTGAAATTTGGAGCTTCAATACATACCTTTCGCGCCATCGAAACTTTTTTGAGGCTACTAAGAGCAACTATGACTATCGAGACTACCAAAGAAACTCTAGGGTTTGAGTCTGAAGTAAATCAGTTACTTCATCTCGTTATCAATTCAATGTATAGCAATCGCGAGATTTTTCTGCGTGAATTGATCTCCAATTCAGCTGATGCTGCCGATAAGCTTCGTTTTGCGGCACTAACGGATGATGGGCTTTTTGAGGGGGACACTGAGCTTAAAATTACAGTGGATTTTAGTGAAAAGTTAAAGACCATAACGGTACGCGATAATGGTATCGGGATGTCACGAGAAGAGGCGGTTGAACACTTGGGCACCATTGCAAAATCTGGGACCAAGGAATTTTTTGGCAGCCTCAGTGGTGACGCGCAGCAGGACTCGCAACTCATTGGGCAATTCGGGGTGGGCTTTTATGCTGCTTACATTGTTGCAGATAAGGTTGTTGTCACATCCCGTCGCGCCGGTCGTTCCGAGGATGAGGGTGTTCGTTGGGAGTCGGACGGGCAGGGCGAGTTTACGGTCGAATCGGTAAAGCGAAAAAAACGTGGTACGGAAGTCGTATTGCATCTCAAGGACGATGCGGCTGAATTCGCAAATGGCTACCGCTTGCGCGATGTTGTCAAGCGCTATTCGGATCATATCGCAACCCAGATCGAGATGCCGAAAGAGGGAGAGGGTGAAACCGGTTACGAAGCCGTTAATACAGCCACAGCGCTATGGACTCGCAACAAAAAAGATATCAGTGACGATGAGTACAAAGCTTTTTATAAGCACATTGCGCACGATTTTGAAGATCCTGCGAGCTGGATCCACACCAAGTCCGAAGGGAAGTTGGAATATACGACTGTTTTTTTCATCCCTTCACGGGCGCCGTTCGATCTTTTTGATCGCCAAGCGAGACACGGCGTAAAACTTTACGTACAACGCGTATTTATTATGGATGATGCGGATCAGCTCTTGCCAAATTATTTGCGATTCGTCCGCGGGATTGTTGACTCAAATGATCTTCCGTTGAATGTGTCGCGCGAGATTTTGCAGCATAACAAGGCGATCGATTCCATCCGCGCGGGATCAATTAAAAAGATCCTTAGCGCAATTGAGGCGATTGCGAAAGGTGACGAGTATGGCGCGTTTTGGAAAAACTTTGGTCGGGTATTGAAAGAAGGCGTAGTGGAGGATCCTTCCAATCAGAAACAACTCGTCAAGCTGTTACGTTTTGTCACAACCATCAGCGAAGGTGACGACGCTGAAGTGTCGATTGAAGATTATGTCGACCGTATGATCGAAGGTCAGGAGTCGATCTATTACCTCACGGCTGAAACATTACCGACTGCGCGCCATAGCCCGCATCTTGAGGTTTTCCGAGAAAAGAATATTGAGGTATTGTTACTCTGTGACCCAGTGGATGAATGGGTTACCACTCATCTTTCTGATTTCGAAGGGAAACCGTTGAAGTCGATTTTGCACGGTGAACTTGATCTGCCGGGCGGGAAGCCAAAAGAAGACGCAGAAGACGTTGATGAAGATAAATCGGAAGATCATGAGGAGCTCGTAGGGAGAATCAAAAATGTGTTAGGTGATACCGTGAAGGACGTTCGATCTACTGCGCGCTTGACGACCTCGCCTGCTTGTCTTGTTTCAGATGACACCGACATGAGCGCAAATTTGGAGCGGATATTGAAGGCCTCAGGACAGGAGTTGCCAGACTCGAAGCGGATCTTAGAAGTCAACCCAACTCACCCGTTGGTTAAACACATGGATTTAGAGTCCGAAGAGAGTAAGTTCGCGAATTGGGCCCATATATTGTTCGAGCAGGCCCTTCTTGCGGAAGGAGGAAAACTTGATGATCCAGCAGCATTTGTAAACCGGATGAACGATATGCTTCTGAAGATAAGCTAGCAAATCTAACCATGGGGCGCAGTCTGTCGGAAGATGATCGAAATGAGGTGTCGTTTTTTTACTTGTAATTCGTCCTATGCTGGCGTGTTTGGGTTGGAGTTTTAACGACGATAATGCAGTATTAGTTAGGCTTATCGATGACGGCACGTGAGTTGATACTCGACGCCGAATTACGGTTTTCAGCGGCGGATATTGTATTCGGGCACGGGACTGAGAACGCAAGAGATGAAGCAGTGTTTCTCGTGTTTCATGCACTTGGTTTCCCTTTTGATGCAAAGGGGCCGCTTCTTGACCAAGAGCTTACGGAGGTGCAGCGCACGGCGGTGGAGGCAATTGTGACTGAGCGCATTAGTTCTCGACGCCCAGCCGCGTACCTCACTAACCGTATGTGGTTTGCGGGACACGAATTTTATATTGATGAGCGAGTATTGGTTCCTCGTTCGCCGATCGCGGAGCTTATCAGAGCGCGCTTCGAGCCCTGGCTCGTCTCGGAGCGAATTTACCGAATTCTTGAGATCGGTACAGGAAGTGGTTGCATCGCGATTGCAACTGCAATCGCGATGCCGAATGCTGTCCTCGATGCTACAGAGAACTCGGTTGCCGCGCTCGAGGTCGCTGCGATAAATCTTAAGCACTATCCGCAACTGGGGAGTCGTTTGCGGTTTATTCAAGCAGATCTTTTCCCGGCGGAGCACACATCGTATGACTTAATCATAGCCAACCCTCCGTATGTCCCAGGCGACGTTGCGGTGTCTCTTCCTCGGGAATATCAGCACGAACCTATAGTCGCTCTCGAGGCGGGGGCCGATGGCCTCAAATATTTACGTCGAATAATACAATATGCCCCCGATCATCTATCCCCTGATGGGGCGATTATCGTCGACGTTGGTGAGATGGCAGACATCGTTGACCACAAATTTTCGTCCGTCAGCTTTACCTGGGTCGATCTCGAATATGGCGGCGAGGGCGTCGGGATCGCCTATAGGCACGATTTTTGTAATTAAGCGACAATTAAAATCCCAAGTTGTGTAATACAATGTAGTCATGTCTGGAAACACATTCGGAAAATTGTTCACGGTTACCACAAGTGGCGAAAGCCATGGCGATGGTTACTTAGGCATCGTGGATGGGTGTCCACCTGGTATGGTGCTCAGTGAGGTGGATTTGCAACTCGACCTCGATCGACGCAAGCCGGGGCAGAGCCGGCATACTACACAACGTCGCGAAGATGACCGTGTCAAAATCGTATCCGGCGTTTTCGAAGGCCGTACTACAGGAACACCAATCGGGTTGATTATAGAAAACGCCGATCAGAAATCGAAAGACTATTCAAAGATCAAGGATAAATTCCGCCCCGGTCATGCCGATTACACCTACATTCAAAAGTACGGTGTGCGTGATTATCGTGGTGGTGGTCGTGCGTCGGCACGGGAAACCTGTATGCGAGTCGCGGCTGCTGGAATTGCAAAAAAATACCTAAGCGAACAGTTCAGCATACAGGTTCGTGGATATTTAATGCAGTTAGGCGAGCTAGAGATCGGCTTCGAATCTTGGAATAAGGTGCAAGAAAACCCCTTTTTCTGTGCGGTCCCTAGCCGTGTAGATGAACTTGAACGCTATATGGATTCACTGCGCAAGGCGGGTGATTCCATCGGTGCTCGGGTCAATATTGTTGCGACTGGGGTGCCACCAGGTCTCGGCGAACCGGTATTTGATCGCCTTGATGCGGATATTGCAAAAGCGATGGTTAGTATTAACGCCGTGAAAGGCGTTGAGATTGGTGACGGATTTGAAGTCGTCAGACAAAAAGGTACGGAGCATCGCGACGAGCTTAATCCGTCCGGCTTTGTTACTAACTCTGCGGGTGGAATCCTAGGTGGTATTAGTAGCGGCCAAGATATTGTAGTCAGCATCGCACTGAAGCCGACCTCAAGTATTCGAATACCAGGTGACACGGTCGATATTCTCGGTGAGTCGGCCGAAATTACAACCCTTGGGAGGCATGATCCGTGTGTTGGTATTCGTGCCACGCCAATAGCCGAAGCAATGCTAGCATTGGTTTTAATGGATCATGTGCTGCGGCAACGAGGTCAAAATGGGGAAGTGACCGTGACAACTCCTCAAATCCCTCCCTCTAAGGAATAAAGCGCAGAGTGCCCTGTCGGTCCTAAACATGATGAGACTACTCATAGCTGTTGGCGGGGGTAGATATAAATAGCGAAGAGGAACATTTTGTTGGGCAGATCCGACGAGCGAAAGAGTCTGGGACTCCGCTTGAGATCGTTGGCGGTGCCACTAAAAGATTCTACGGGCGTCCAGTCACTGGGGAACAACTCGTCACCACCGGTAACCGTGGAATTGTTGAGTACGAAGCGCCTGAGCTAGTGATCACGGTTCGTGCTGGTACGCGTTTGGTTGACGTCGAGCGTACTTTAGCAGAACAGGGCCAAATATTACCTTTTGAGCCACCGCAGTTTGGCCACGAATCGACTATCGGTGGTGTAATCGCGGCTGGATTGTCCGGACCCCGTCGACCTTATGCTGGTGCTGTTCGCGATGCGGTTTTGGGCGTTAGAGTTATGACCTCCACTGCAGAAAGTTTAAATTTCGGTGGTCAGGTAATGAAAAATGTAGCCGGTTATGATGTATCTCGGTTGATGACCGGAGCGATGGGCACTCTTGGGTTATTGTTACTTGTGTCCATAAGGGTGGCACCGAGACCTCAATGCGAGCGCACAGCGGTGTGGGAGATGACCGAGGTCGATGCGCACAAACGTATGCTTGCACTTGCCCGACAGTCGCTGCCAATTACGGCTGTTTGCTTCGACGGTAATCTACTGCGCGTGCGTATCGCGGGCACTGATTCGGCGGTAATCGATGCCGAGCGGACTCTGGCGCCCGATTCGATCGAGCCGGTCAGTTATTGGCAGGAACTTCGGGATCAACGCCTGCCATTCTTCCGTTCCTCTGATCCTCTATGGCGACTATCGCTGCC
>DPMX01000274.1 GCA_003540955.1 Gammaproteobacteria bacterium | reverse complement strand
CAACATTCGTTTCATATTGCTCTGAGCTATAGCGACGATATTACCTAGACCGATCGATAGTACCGCCAGGATGATTAGCATGCTCGACCATTCCACGGCCAAGCCTTGCAACCCATTAGCAAGGACCCGGATGGCCATTGCAAACGCGGCTATTTTTGGCGCGGTGCCGATGAACAAAGTAACAGGCGTAGCCGCGCCTTGATAGACATCTGGGAGCCACATATGAAATGGCACGACACCGAGCTTAAAAGCAATCCCGACTATGACGAACACGACACCAAAAACCACCAGGATCCGCTCCTGATCAATTAGCTCGCGATTCGCAACAAGCTGATCCAATTGCAGCGTGCCACTGACTCCATACAACATTGAGATTCCATATAGCAACATGCCGGAGGCCAGGGCGCCTAGAATAAAGTACTTCATCGCGGCTTCCGAGGACTGTGCCGAATCTCTATTCATTGCCACCATCGAATACAAGGACAACGATAAAAGTTCGAGACCAAGATACACTGTTAGTAAGCTATTCGCGGAGATCAAAACCAACATTCCGATCGTAGCGAACAAAGACAGAATGTAAAATTCCGAACACTCCTCCTGCTTCTTATCGAAATGATCGCGAGCGAAAAAAAATGACATTAATACCAACGCTAATGCAACCGCCTTTAGTACTGCGCCCATAGGGTCGATTTTAACTGTACCGAAAAAGGCAATCATCGTTCGATCTGGGAATTGCAACGACACTAGGACAAGGGTTACGAGAATACTAATGACCGCAGCCCAAAATACGATTGAAACAGGCGATCGCCCGCGAAAAACATCGATCAATAGCACTCCACAAACCAATGTAAGAAGTGATATTTCCGGAATTATGAGAGATAGATCAGTCATAATTTCACTACGGCAATTTCGATTGCGACAATTGTTCTACTAACTGAGCAATCGTCACATGCATCATGTCCAACAAAGGTGCCGGCCAAATGCCTAATATCAATATCGGGATCACGAGAGCGATGAGAATTGCAGTCTCTCGCATTGAAATATCTTCCAATGTTTTCACCGCCGCATTGGTTACTTCACCAAAGATCACCCGCTTGTACATCCACAACGTGTAGGCTGCGCCCAGTACTAAGGTAGTCGCGGCAAAGAAAGCTAGCCAAAACGATGCCTTGAAAGCACTTAGAATCACCAAAAACTCGCCGACAAAGCCAGACGTACCAGGCAAGCCCGCGTTTGCCATCGCAAACAACATCATGAACGCTGCAAATCTCGGCATCGTGTTCACGACCCCGCCGTAGTCACCGATTTGCCGACTGTGAACACGATCGTACATAACGCCGACGCAGAGAAAAAGTGCAGCAGAAATGAAACCATGCGAGACCATTTGCACCATACCACCCTCGATCCCCATCACCGCACCAGTCCAGCTTCCTGTCTCACTAAATATCTCGAAACAAATGAAAAACCCTAGGGTAACAAAGCCCATATGAGAAATTGACGAGTACGCTATGAGTTTCTTCATATCCTCCTGCGCTAGTGCGACAAACCCGATGTAGACGATGGCGATCAAGGACAACCCGATCATCATGCCATTGAGACTAGCAGCCGCATCTGTAGCCATCGGCAGACTGAAGCGAATAAATCCATAGCCGCCCATTTTAAGCATCACGGCCGCTAACACCACCGAGCCACCCGTCGGTGCTTCGACGTGTGCGTCAGGTAGCCAGGTATGGACAGGCCACATAGGCACTTTTACCGCAAATGCTAATAGAAATGCGACGAAAATCCATTTCTGCTGCGGCAAAGTAAGTAAAAGCGCCTGCATGTCCTCGATCGCAAAGCTACCATTGGTCTGGCGATACAGATACAACAAGGCGACCAACATAAATACGGATCCTAAAAACGTATATAGAAAGAACTTAATCGTCGCGTAGATCCGCCCTGGCCCGCCCCATATACCGATAATCAGAAACATCGGGATCAGCATTGCTTCCCAGAATACATAGAACAAGACCGCATCAAGGGCACTGAATACCCCAATCATCAAGCCTTCAAGAATCAGGAATGCACCCATGTACTGGTTAACCCGATCGGTTATCACCTCCCATCCCGCGAGGACGATCAGGACCGTCGTAAATGAGGTCAACAGAATCAACGGCAACGCAATGCCATCTATCCCAATGTGGTAGAAAATGTCGAACTGTGCGATCCAACTAAGTTTCTCAGTAAACTGCATTGCCGCAACATTGTTATCGAAGTCACGCCACAGAAATAATGTCAAGCCAAACGTTAAGACCGAAAAAAACAAGGCATTATTCCGCACCGCGTTGGTAGACATCCGACTACCTGCAAAGACTACCCACAGACCACCGATGAGCGGAACCCAAACACACAGACTAAGGATTGGAAGGTCGGCTACCATATTTCTTTACAATATTTCGTTTCTTGCGGTAACCCTAATTTCACTAGATTTGACCTTGGCCGTACTACAACAGTACCGGCTAACCGGCTACACCGTGGATAAACACTGCAAGTAACACGAGCAAACCTATGATCATCGCGAAGGCGTAATGATAAAGATACCCCGATTGAATGTGTCGGATCACACTAGACCACCAACCAACACACTTTGCCGAACCATTTACCATAATTCCGTCAATGAGCCCGACGTCACCAACCCGCCATAACATTCGTCCTGCGCCTCTGGCACCGCCAGCAAAAAACCGATCGTTAAATGCATCGAATCCGTATTTGTTGATCAGTATCCGATGAACGATTGACATACGCTCGACAATGCGGCGTGGGATGTCGGGCCGTTTGAGATAGCAATACCACGCTACGAACACACCCGCCATAGCGAGCCAAAACGGCGCTTGTAACATTCCATGTCCGACGAAACCAACAACACCATGATAGCCTTCGTTGATTCGCACCAAGACATCGTTCTTTGAATCAACAAAAATACTGCTCCCAAAGTAATCGCCAAACAGCATCGGCTCGATCGCGATCGCACCGATAATTAACGAAGGTATCGCTAGTACAACTAAGGGACCCCAAACAACCACCGAAGTCTCTTGGAGATGTGCCCGGGTGTGCTCATCCATCCGCGGCTCACCGTAAAAAACCAAGAACATTAATCGAAACGAATACAAGGCTGTTATAAACACGCCTGTGAGGCATGCTAGATAACCTAAGTTTGCTCCTGGTGTAGTCGAAACATGAACTGCCTCGATGATCGCATCTTTCGAAAAAAATCCAGCAGTCCCAGGAAAGCCAATCAAAGCTAACGACCCAACTAGACATGTGACCCAAGTTATCGGCATGTATTTTCGCAAGCCACCCATCTTCCGCATATCTTGCTCATGATGCATACCAATAATCACCGCCCCAGCGGCAAGAAATAATAACGCTTTAAAAAACGCATGGGTCATCAGGTGGAAAATCGCGGCGGAGTATGCAGAAGCACCCAGAGCGACTGTCATATAACCCAGTTGCGATAAGGTCGAATAGGCCACAACGCGTTTTATATCGTTCTGAACTAACCCCAGTAAACCCATGGAAAAAGCAGTGACCGCACCAACCACAAGAACAACCGACAATGCCATGGTTGAAAGTTCAAACAATGGAGACATACGTGCAACCATAAAAATCCCTGCGGTCACCATCGTAGCAGCATGAATCAGTGCAGAAATTGGTGTTGGACCTTCCATCGAGTCAGGCAACCAAACATGTAATGGAACTTGCGCCGATTTTCCCATGGCCCCAACAAACAATAGCAAACAAACCACAGTAAGCAGTGACCATTCGTGACCCGACCAAATCGATATTTTAATGCTCGCCATATTGTGGGCATTGCCAAATACCTCGACATAATCAAGGGATGAGAAATACATCACAATAGCCGCTATCCCCAACAAGAAGCCAAAATCTCCAACGCGATTAACCAAAAATGCTTTGAGGTTTGCATAGATAGCAGTGTCGCGAGTGTACCAAAACCCGATCAAGAGATAGGACACCAGACCTACCGCTTCCCAACCAAAAAATAGCTGTAAAAAATTGTTTGCCATCACAAGCATCAACATGCTGAACGTAAACAATGAGATATAGGAGAAAAAACGTTGATAGCCTGGATCGTCGCGCATATAGCCAATCGTATAGATATGCACCATCCAAGACACGAAGGTAACGACCACCATCATGGTCGCACTTAATTCATCGATCAAAAACCCAATTTGAAATAGGACACCGCCACTCTCAAGCCAAGTATAGAGGTTGTCGTTATACGTTAGCTCTCCTTCGATCACGATGCGCCAAAAAACCGAAAGTGACAAAAAGAATGATATGGCAACACCAATGTTCGCGACCCAATGTGCACCTGAGCGCCCGAGCGCGCGTCCAAATAATCCAGTGACGACAGCGCCAACAAGCGGTGCAAGGACGATCATAAGACAAAGGTTTTGCACTTTTAATTCACTCAGCGTCTCTAATTAAATATCTCTGGCCTGCCCAGCAAACTCTAGCCACTCATCGAATCAAGATCTTCTACATTTATTGAATTGCGATTTCGAAACAGCACCACAAGTATGGCTAACCCGATTGCAGCTTCCGCTGCGGCAACTGTAAGGATGAAAAATACGAAGACTTGACCTGCAATATCACCATTGAAATGCGAGAATGCGACAAAATTCATATTTACCGCAAGCAACATTAACTCGATGCACATCAATAGAATGATCACATTCTTTCGATTGATAAAGACTCCGGCCACGCTGAGACAGAACAATATCGCACCGAGCAAAAGAAAATGTGCAAGAGATAGCATCGTTCCTTACCGAATTCTGCTACTAAACTTCTGCGTGATCATTTCCATATAAGAGCTTATTCAGAATCCATTTTTACAAGCCGCACTCGGTCTTGGCGCCTAACCGCTACTTGGCGTTCTGGGTTTGGTGCTTTCGTTTGGCGAGTTGGGCGCAAAGTCAACGCGATCGCGGCGACTATAGCAACGAGTAAGATAACTGCAGCGACTTCAAACGGAAACACGTACTCCGTGTACAAAACCTGCCCAAGCGCCTCTGTATTACTATAAGACGCAGGCGCCCGCTCAACGGGCCCCACTGTTTGGAGTCCGAAATTTTCTTTACCAACGATCAGACCCAAGGACAGCAACATCAGCAATGCAACGACGAAGGCAACAGGGAGGTAACTAGCGAAACCTTCGCGCAACACCGCAATATTAATATCTAACATCATGACGACGAACAAAAACAAAACCATCACGGCACCCACGTACACAAGCACTAAGGTTATCGCCAAAAATTCTGCTTCGAGCAGCAGCCATAACCCAGAACTTGAAAAAAAAGCCATGATCAGGAACAACGCCGCATGTACAGGATTACGAATTGTGATCACCATCGCTCCCGCAATCACCAATGCCGTAGCAAAAATATAGAATACAATTTCTTCGATGTTCATTTTAATCGTTTAATTTGTGATCTTTTTACTCTTGACCTAGCGATAAAACGCTTCCTGATCGCGATCACGAGCGATTTGCTCCTCTAGGCGATCGCCGTTAGCAAGCAACTTCTCTTTAGTCATTAAGAGATCTCCACGTTTCTCGCCGTGGTATTCGAAACACCTGGTCTCCACAATTGAATCGACAGGGCAAGATTCCTCGCAAAAACCGCAGAATATGCATTTCGTTAAGTCAATATCGTAGCGAGTTGTCCGTCGCGTACCATCGTCCCGTGGTTCGGACTCAATAGTTATCGCCAAAGCCGGACATACCGCCTCACATAATTTGCAGGCTATACAACGCTCTTCCCCGTTAGGGTAGCGACGTAATGCATGCAATCCCCGAAAACGTGGCGACTGCGGCGTTTTTTCTTCAGGGTACTGGACAGTGATTTTGCGTTCGAACAGATGACGTCCTGTTAGCCGCAATCCTTTCACCAACTCCCATAATGTGAGGCTTTTTAAGTAATTAACAATACTCATACTAAAATCACCCTCAAACGGCATCAAACCATGGTGGAACGTTCCAGACCACTAGGGTTGCGACGACAATTAACCATACGATCGTAATCGGCAAAAATATTTTCCAGCCAAGACGCATGATCTGATCGTACCGAAATCGGGGAAACGTTGCCCGAAACCAAAGGAACAAAAATAGAAACAACGCTGTCTTGAATATAAACCAATGAATTCCATCACCCAAAAAGAGACCGATAAATGGGATATCCGCAAATCCCGCCGGGAACGGAGTAAGCCAACCACCCATAAACATTACGGAGGTCAACGCAGAAATCATTATCATATTTGCGTATTCCGCGAGGAAGAACAGCGCAAAAGCCATCCCTGCATATTCCACATGGAACCCAGCAACAATTTCTGATTCTCCCTCGCTGACGTCGAAAGGCGCTCGATTCGTTTCTGCAAGGCCAGAAATAAAATAGATAATAAATAGTGGCAGGAGCGGTATCCAGAACCACGTTAGCGGATTCCCGCGTTGGGCTTCGACGATCTGCCCTAAATTCAAGCTCCCTGCCGCAATTAATACACCTACCAACGCAAAACCCATTGGAATTTCGTAAGAGACAATTTGCGCCGCTGAACGCATCGCCCCGAGGAAAGCGTATTTAGAGTTTGATGCCCAGCCGGCAACAATAATTCCGTAGACCCCAAGCGAAGTTAACGCAAGGATGTATAGTAACCCAGCATTGATGTTGGCCAGGACGACTTCAGAACCGAACGGGATCACCGCCCATGCCGCAAGTGCCGGGCCCAGGGCAAGAATTGGCGCGAGTAAAAATAAGAACCGATTTGCACCTGCCGGCACGATCACTTCCTTACATAGGAGCTTGAGCG
>DPMX01000066.1:1052-4187 GCA_003540955.1 Gammaproteobacteria bacterium | reverse complement strand
CACAACATGTCCAGCAATCTTGAAAAAATCATTTACCGGAATCCGGCAGGAGAAGACCGCGCAGCGGATCGAAATATCCATCCGCTCTGACACCTTGGCCCGATTAGTCCGCAAGTACGAGCTTTCACTTAACGATGTTTCTCCTGTAGACATGAAAGCGAAGCGTGCTTTATGGGCTGTATTTTTAAACTCAGTTTTTTAAAGGATCAACCACGATGATGAGTAGCCCACTAATAGGAGAATTTGCTCCTGATTTCACCTGTAGCGCCATTCGAGGGGACGGCGAGATCATAGATAGTTTCAATCTGCGCGCGCACGTGGAAGGCAAATACACTCTACTATTTTTTTACCCGCTCGACTTCACTTTCGTCTGCCCTTCAGAACTCATCGCACTCAATAAAAGGATGGATAGTCTGCGTGCACTGAACACGGAGGTTGTGACGATATCTGGAGACTCCCACTTCACACACAATGCCTGGAGAAATACACCACTCCGTTCCGGCGGCATCGGATCCGTATCATTCATTATGGCAAGCGACCTAGAAGGGACTATCTTAGCTAGTTATGGGCTGCGTGCATCGTCAAACAACTCATACTACACAGCCGGGACCGCAATGCGCGGGACCTTTGTGATCGACAAGGACTTTATAGTACGACATCAATCAGTAAACGATGAACCTATCGGAAGAAATATCGACGAATTCATACGGGTAGTTGAAGCACTAAAATTCTTTGAGGAGCACGGACAAGTGTGCCCAGCAGGTTGGAATAGAGGCGACCCCGGCATGGTAAGTACCCCCTCGGGCGTTGCTGATTATTTAAGCACGCACTCCGAAAACCTTTAACCAAAGCCTCGCGGTAAATGGATATGTTTCCCGACGATCAAAGGAGACTCATAACATGAGCGACTCAGGCGCTCTTCCGAATGCGACGAGTATGGAGGGAGTGTTATCTGCCTTAATATATCTGCTTTCTTGTTACGCTCATGATCCTTCTCAAGACGGCCGGTACCGAAGGGCAATTGAAGATCACCTCAGAATTCTTCGTGACCTTACAATTACGAATAATCTTCCAATGCTGGCCTCTACAGTAAATAAACTATTGAAATACCACTGGATTGAACAATCGTCTTCCAATGATACGAACTCACTGCCGAGCGAGGTCACCGTACACTGATAAAGGCGACGAACTACCACGGCAACGTTCTCCCTCCAAGCGATAAACAGACACATCGCTAGGTAATGTTGCGCAGTGGTACCAAAGCCGCAGGGATGCGGCTTTTTTTATTTGTTGCGTTGCTTTCGTAACAATCCTGGTGACAGGCATGGCAAACATTCTGATCTAGTGCGGGGAAAGGACAGCAATTTCTATCCGGTACAGCGAAAATTCCCCCGCCCACTGCCGATGGACGCCTCCCATTAATGTAAATTGGTTGCTTAGCGAAAACATGGCATAACCTCTTTCGCGAATAAAGCCATCGAACTGTTTATTTTGTCAGCCGGCATCCCTGACATATGCATCCACATAACTAGATGGGTCACGCGACTTGCATCCTGGTAACGCTTAATCTCAGCGATGGCATCGTCCGGAGTACCGACTATTAGTGGCGCTTGAAAAAAGGACACGCTTTTATCGTGTCTTAACTGACCTACCGGTGTGATGTTCGCGAAACTATTAAAATCAGACAATCAAACAGCTGCAACAAATTTCCAAGATGCGGATCGGATGCTCGTATCTATTAGATTAAGTACACCTAAAACCGTAACTGCAACCAGCACGTTTCAATTAAAATTTAAGATGACCGACTCTGTAAGTGTTGATCTAGCGTACGACGGCGCGGCCGGTAGGTTGTATGCGATAAAAAATGGTGCTGATCCGTTTCAAATTGACCTCGTCATTAGTAACTAAATCTTCATAAGCACTGATGGCCTGAGCAATTAAGGTCTGCCTAGAATTGAATTGGTTAGTCCAAAGACGAAGGGGATTCATTTCTAACTCAGCAGAAATTTACGACTTTTTCTAACCTACCATCGTCAGTCCACCAGAAACACTAATCACCTGACCGGTTATGTACGCCGCGTCATCGCTAGCAAAAAATACCACTGCACCAGGTATATCCGCGGCTTCTCCTAGTCTTCCCATCGGTACCGCGCGGCGGAAGGCTTCACGTAGTTTATCCGGGTTACTCACTTCATCCATGAAACTCCTAAACAATGGCGTCTCTGTCGCACCCGGACAAACGACGTTGAAAGTAATGTTGTTTCGAGAATGTTCGCGTGCTAGCGACTTCGCCAAGGCTATCAAACCTGCTTTGCACCCAGAGTAAACGGCTTCTCCGGACGAACCGCCTCGCCCTGCGTCTGACGCAATATTCACTACACGGCCCACTTGATTAGCGATAAGCAACGGGAGCGTCGTGTGCAAGATATTCAAGGGCGCTCGATAGTTGATATCAATAACCTTGTCCCAGAATTCAGGCGTAGTGTCTACGAACGGGATGAACTTATCCCAACCAGCATTATTAACGACGATATCTAACCCCTGCGTGCGGTGGGTTTTTTGAACAGCGACCGCTACAGCCCTATAGTCAGTCAGATCCACCTGTGTCGATTGCGCGTGCCCACCGGCCTCCTCAATTTGCCGAGCCACAGCGGCAGAGTTGTCGCCGTCTATATCATAGATCGCAACGTGCGCTCCCTCCGCACCAAATCGTTTAGCAATTTCGGCACCGATACCCCGTCCACCACCAGTAACGATCGCCGATTTCCCTTTAATTCCGCGCACAGATGATTCCTATGTTTCTTCTAGACAACCAATAACGGCTTCTCAATAAACCCACCGCCTTCATCCAAGGGCGGAACGAAGGCGTTTCCGCCACGTTTGCTGAGGGTATCGTCGTACTTTCTTAGTTCCAAGCGAGCGAGTTGATTGCGATGCACTTCGTCAGGGCCATCGGCAATCCGAATCAAACGCGCATTGGCGTAGGCATGCGGCAGGCCATAGTCGGTGGTCACCCCGGCTGCGCCAAACGCTTGGATCGCCCAATCAATAATCTGGCAAGCCATGTTTGGTACTACCACTTTAATCATCGCGATCTCCTTGCGTGCGACCTTGTTGCCTACCGTATCCATCATA
>DPMX01000066.1:0-801 GCA_003540955.1 Gammaproteobacteria bacterium | reverse complement strand
TACCGTATCCATCATATATGCCGCTTTTAAAGTGAGCAGGCGCGCTTGTTCAATCATAATACGAGACTCCGCAATACGCTCTTGAGTCACCGTTTGATCAGCTACCGGTTTACCAAAGGCGACTCTCTCTTTAGTGCGCCGGCACATGCGTTCCAAGGCACGCTCGGTGGCGCCTATTAAACGCATACAGTGGTGAATCCGACCCGGACCAAGACGCCCTTGCGCGATCTCAAAACCCCTACCTTCGCCAAGCAAAATATTTGGTACGGGCACGCGGACGTGATCGAAATGGACTTCCGCGTGTCCGTGAGGCGCGTCATCGAAACCGAATACTGGAAGCATGCGCTTTATTTTGATACCAGGCGCATCCATCGGCACCAGTACCATAGATTGCTGCTCGTATTGGTTCGGATTATCAGGGTCGGTCTTACCCATCAGGATTAAGACCTTACACCGTGAGTCGAGAGCGCCTGAAGTCCACCACTTACGACCATTGATTACGTAATCATCGCCATCACGCACTATCCGCGTTTCAATATTGGTTGCATCCGAAGAGGCGACCTCAATCTCAGTCATAGCAAAAGCAGAGCGAATCTCACCGGCAAGCAAAGGGGTCAGCCACTGCTTCTTATGTTCCTCGGTGCCATAACGGGCGAGAACTTCCATATTACCTGTATCGGGGGCAGAGCAGTTGAAGACTTCGGGAGCGAGCAACGAGCGTCCCATTTCTTCACATAGGGGCGCGTACTCGAGGTTTGTTAGTCCTGCTCCCCGATCACTTTCCGGGAGAAACAAATTCCA
>DPMX01000350.1 GCA_003540955.1 Gammaproteobacteria bacterium | reverse complement strand
TAAAATCTACTTTTTATTCAGTGGTCGAGGTCGGCGCCTTATAATCGATCGATTGAGCAATCTTCATCGCCGTTACCGCCTCGTCCATGTCATAGAGGACTGTGACCTTCGTATTGCCAACTTCACCAGCGACGTCTGCCATCGCGACCGCCATAGCATGCGCATCGCTTTCCAGTTCAACAATAATCACTGCGTCCCAATCGCCCAGGGTAAAATAAAAATCGACCAATCGGCCCCCTAGTTTTTCCATGATCGCGTTTGCCTGAGGTCCTCGGTTTTGCGGCCTTGCGACCAGACCTTTGGTGCTATTGACGTTATATTTAATTTGAATCATGTAACGGCGCATCAAATCTCTCCAGAAAAATATGCAGACAACGGCTGCGGTGGGCAGAATAAAGCTCCCGCCAAAATCTGACAATAGTTGACGGACCGGTGCTGAGCAAGTGTTAATGTGACGGTCGAATATCTTCCCGAATAGAAAGCCGACCAGCATTCTCACTGCAGCGCAAGGTATAATGAGACCTAGCTGATTATTGTAATAAATTGACTCAGATATGATACGACATCGGATTGTGACGAGAGATCGCTAGGACTCACTATCCACCGACGTAATTTTAGCCCTGACAGAGACCACCTGTGATAGAACTATCTGCACGTCCCGTAAACATACACTTTGAACTCAACCACAGCGCAGTAATAGTCGTCGACATGCAAAACGCATTTGCCAAACCAGGTGGCACGCTCGATCTCCATGGGTCCGATATAGCCGAGGCCGCTGCGGTTATCAAAGTAAACGAGAAACTGCTAGCGGCGGCACGCAAAGCTAACGTAAAAGTGATTTATCTCGCGATGACCTACCAGCCAGATCTTGCCGATGCTGGTGATCCCACATCGCCCAACTATCACAAAGAACTTGGCTTAAAATTGATGCGTGAGCGCCCCGAGTTGGCTGGAAAATTATTGATCGACGGCACCTGGGATTGGCAAATAGTTGATGAACTCACACCAGAATCAAACGACTTACTCATCCGTAAACCCCGATATAGTGGATTCGTAGGGACTGACCTCGATGGTATATTGCGTACCGCTGGTATCCGGTTTCTATTTTTCACTGGGATCGCAACCAACGTCTGCGTCGAAAGCACCGCACGCGATGCATTCTTTGGGGAATATTGGCCCATACTGATCGAAGATGCAATGACTCATACTGGTCCAGATTTTTGCCGAGATGCGACTTTATGGAACTGCGAAAATCTATTTGGTTGGGTGTCCGACGCCGCGAGCGTTATAGCCGCATTCAACGAGGGGAACAGGTAATGGCTCCAACATGAAAAATCCTATTTCGATAACTGCCCCGATGGCGGCAAGCGTTATCAGTATTGATGTTGAACCGTGCGTTACGATAAAACCTGGACAGCAGATCGCCGTACTTGAAGCAATGAAAATGCACCATGTGATTGCTGCTGATTTCGGTGGAACCGTCGCTAGTATCGCGGTTAAGGTCAATGACGTTGTCAACGAAAACGATGTACTGATTCTGATCGAGAACGTCGACGACAGCGATACTCTCCAGCTTACTACAGTTGCGGTGGATATCGACGCAGATCGTGCGGATCTTAAAGAGGTTATTGCGCGCCACGAAATAGGGCTCGATACAGCAAGACCCGAAGCGACAGCAAAACGGCGAGAGACGGGCAGTCGCACTGCGCGCGAAAATATCGAAGATCTATGCGACCCCAACAGTTTTATTGAATATGGGGCGCTCGCGATTGCTGCGCAACGTCGCCGTCGTTCGCTCGATGACCTAAGGACTCGTACTCCAGCCGACGGAATGATCGCGGGCTTCGGGACAATCAACGCCAAGGAATTCGGTGAGGACGTGGCACGCTGTGCAGTGCTTGCCTACGACTATACCGTCTTAGCCGGCACTCAAGGCCATAACAACCATAAGAAAAAAGATCGAATTTTTGAACTGGCGCGCGAATGGGAATCCCCGGTGGTTTTCTTTACGGAAGGTGGCGGCGGCCGCCCCGGTGATGTAGATACCGATGACCTAATTATGAGCTGGCTCGATCTAAAAACCTTTGCGACGTGGCCTCAATTGAACGGGATAGCACCTAGGATCGCTGTAAATTCAGGACGCTGCTTTGCTGGGAATGCCGTGCTTTTCGGTTGCGCCGACATCACCATAGCGACTAAAAACTCAAACATCGGACTCGCTGGACCAGCCATGATCGAGGGCGGGGGCCTCGGTAAATTTATGCCGGAAGACATTGGACCAATTGATGTGCAGACTGCCAATGGTGTGGTCGACATCGCCTGCGCCGATGAAGCCGAGGCAACTGCATTAACACGCCAAGCCCTGACATACTTCCAAGGCACTACTAGCGCATGGTCAGCGAGGGACCAACGCACACTACGCCAGCTGATACCGGAAGACCGGATGCGAGTCTACGATGTCCGCGCTGTTATCACCACGGTTGCGGACAAGGAATCGATTATTGAGCTTCGACCCAACTATGGTAGAGGCCTTATCACCGCGCTCGTGCGTATAGAAGGCCATGCGTTCGGCCTCATCGCCAACGATCCAAACCACCTCGGGGGAGCCATCGATGGCGATGGCGGTGAGAAAGGCAGCCGCTTCCTTCAACTCTGTGAGGCGTACGGCTTGCCGGTGATCTCACTGTGCGATTGTCCAGGTTTTATGGTCGGCCCAGATAGTGAAAAAACCGCTGCTGTTCGCCGGGGTTCTCGTTTAATTGTTGCGACAGCTAATCTATCCGTTCCCTTGTTCACCATTATCTTACGTAAAGGATATGGCCTTGGCGCACAAGCAATGGCTGGTGGTAGTTTCCATCAGCCATTTTTTACTATCGCGTGGCCGACCGCAGAAATGGGGCCGATGGGATTGGAGGG
>DPMX01000340.1:795-3953 GCA_003540955.1 Gammaproteobacteria bacterium | reverse complement strand
GTCTAACTGTACCTATTAATGTGACGATCCGTGGCTCTGCCGGTTATTTTTGTGCCGGCTTGTCAGATTCAGCGAATTTTCTTGTAGAACGTAACGTCGGATGGGGCGTCGGCGATAATATCTATAATGGATCTGTCGTCGTCAAAGGGAACGCCGGGGCGATCGCCGGGGTTGCGGTCCGCGGCGGCGAGGTTGTGATCCATGGGAACATGGGTTCACGCTCTGGCCAAGTGATGAAAGCTGGTACGCTCTTGTGCGCGGGGAACGCCAACTTTATGGCCGGATATTTGATGTACGGTGGGCGCATTATCATCCTAGGGAATTCCGGGGAGAAAGTTGGCGAGGACATGGCAAGTGGTGACATCTATGTTGCCGGGAAAGTCGAGTCCCTGGGCTCTGATGCGACGCTGACCGATATGCCGAGGGAAGAAACAGACAGCATTATGGAGTTTCTTGACCGGTATGAGATCAACTTCAAGGGGCATTTCCAGAAGGTTGTAAATGCGGGGAAGAAACTGCTTTACACAACTAGCGAACGGCAGATGCGCAGCATTCCCTTTTTCAGTTTCTCAGGCGCATCTGATTATTGGAATGGGAAGGTCCAAGAGGACATATTTATCAAATCCCAAATTGGGCGCTATCGGATCCGCGGTTATGGTGGTGCGCGTGAATTACCTCATTTGTCCGATCTTGCTTTTCGTAAAGATTTATCTAGTGCAGGTAACGATATGGGGGCGCTGTCTCGTGTTGCGATGGCCACCGAGATTGGTGGGATCAACGGCGCGAATCCATTAAAGCTAAGTATGCCGGTGATGGTCGCACCGATGAGTTACGGTGCACTCAGCGCTTCGACGAAACGTGCTATTGGCATTGCGTCAACGTTATCGGGGATCGCCGAAAACACTGGTGAAGGCGGTATGAGCGATGCCCAACGTGACGCAGCTGAGCAACTTATCTTCCAGATGCTCGGAGGTCGCTTAGGATGGAATATCCACGATATGCAACGCGCAAATGGGCTTGAGATCTACATTTCGCAAGGTGCCAAACCAGGCCTCGGTGGTCAGCTTATGGCGAAGAAGGTGACCCCGGAGCTCGCTCAAATTCGTGGGATTCCGCCAGGCATCGACCTGCGATCGCCGTCCAGGCATCCTGATATCTTGGGTGCGGATGACCTCGTTATTAAGGTCGAAGAATTGCGCGAAGCAACCGGCTATAGATTGCCCGTCAGTGTGAAACTTGGCGCCGGACGGGTTCATGATGACATCAAGATCGCCGCAAAAGATGGTTTTGATTTCGTCGAATTGGATGGGATGCAAGGATCGACGGGCGCGGGCAGTGCAGAAGTTCTGGAATATGTCGGGATTCCGACTTTACCAGCGATCGTTGAGGCGATTGAAGCGCTTGAAGAGATCGGGGCTCGCGAGCGTATCCAGATAGTGTTAATGGGGGGATTACGTGACGGTGTCGATGCGGCGAAGGCGTTGTGCCTCGGTGCGGATGCGGCGGCATTCGGTACCTCAGCGATCGTTGCAGGCGGTTGCATCGCGTGTATGCAATGTCATGTCGGCCAATGCGTGACCGGTATTGCGACCCAAGATCCAGAACACGAGAAACGATACAAACCAGATGTGGAATCGCACAACATCCATCGATTTTTCGAAAGTGTGCGCTACCAGATCGCGGCAATTACCGACGGCCTGGGATACAGCGATGTTCGTCAATTGTCGCGTGACGATCTGGTTGCAGTGACGCCCGAAGCGGCGCTTGTTTCTGGTTTGCCGTACGAGCCTGAATATCGTGATATTAACCCCGAATTGCGAATGCAAGAGGGGCGTTGATGAGTGTATATGACATCAATCGGATCAAGATGCCAGAAGCGCCGCAGGGCGCTGAAGATCATACTGGTCAAACTCATTTTGTACCCGCTCCGTGCCAGGTAGCGTGCCCGGTTGGGACAGATGCGCCGTCTTACATCGGCTATATCTGGGAAGGCAAACTCGAACAAGCGTTTGAGGCGATTACCTCGACTAATCCTTTCAGTTCAATTTGTGGTCGCGTTTGCGATGCGCCGTGTGAACCGGCTTGTCGTCGGACATCAAGTGACGGCGCAGTGCAGATTCGTAACCTCAAACGTTATGTCATGGATGCGGTAGGGCATACCTACGACTTACCTGCTGTAGAAGTTACTCAATCACAAACGGTAGCCGTAGTAGGTTCGGGACCAGCAGGTTTAGTCGCCGCTCATGACCTAGCGGTCGCAGGCTACGAAGTCCACGTCTATGAGATGACTGATCGCCTAGGTGGCATGATGATCTGGGGCATACCTGCTTTTCGTTTACCCCCAGAAATAATACAAGAAGATATCGATCGACTCACCAAGCGCTGTCCTGGAATAAAGATACATCTAAATGCTGAACTCGGTAAAGATGTCTCACTTGATGAATTAAAGACTCGCCACGATGCGGTGCTAATAACAATAGGCGCGTGGTGGGGGAAAAGGATGCATATTCCCGGTGAAGATGATCCACGCGTTGTGGATGGAGTTGGATTCTTACGTCGAGTCAATGATGGGGAGCGCCCGCAAATGCCCGAAACTGTGGTTGTCGTAGGTGGGGGTGATGTTGCGATGGATGCGTGTCGCGCGGCTTTGCGGCTGCCTGGTTGCCGTGAGGTAAAAGTGGTCTATCGTCGCGGGCCAGAAGAGATTCCGGCGCGCGAAATCGAGCTACATCATGCGGTTAAAGAAGGTATCGAATTTATCTATAACACTCAGCAGATAGCTATTGGCGAAAGCGGTCCTGGGCTAGTGTTGCAATGCGTGCGCACCGAATCCGGAGAGCCGGATGAAGATGGTCGTCGTCGGCCGGTCGTCGTGCCCTCGAGTGAACACACGATCAACTGTGGGCTAGTCATCGCGGCTGTCGGTCAACAGAGCGAATGCGACCATCTAGGTGATTTGAGCTTGATGAGCGCCGATAGAGTCGCAACGGAATGGACGTCGATGCGCACCGGCGACCCGCAAGTCTTTGCTGCCGGGGACGGTGCGTTTGGAGGCTCAACAATTGTTATGGCAATGAGTCATGGGCAGCGCGCAGCTTACTACATCAAGGCTTTAAACTAACTCTAAAAAATCTAAAAAAAGCTATTACAAAAAAAAC
>DPMX01000340.1:0-533 GCA_003540955.1 Gammaproteobacteria bacterium | reverse complement strand
CGCAGCTTACTACATCAAGGCTTTCCTCGAGGGTCGAGACGATCCCTTGCCTTACCGAACGCCTTACCGAACGCGCCGAGTCGAGGTTGCCCAAGATCTTCAATGGGAGAGGAACCCATTACAGGAGCCTGAATTTTTCGGGGTTGGTGTCAGGCCAGTCGAATTCCCAGAAATCGAAGCTACCTACGACGTCAATACGGCGCGTGATGAGGCCGCACGATGTTACCGTTGCGATGCGGAAACTGGCTCCGCCGATTACTCGGTCGGTCATCGTGAAGACCTTTTCTCGATGGCACGAACGAACCCGAACGATCAGGCGAAGCTCAAGACGATGTTCGACAAACGCATGTTACAGCGCCCGGATCCTTTTCCAAACGGTCGGGCGGCGACGCTCGACGATATAACATTTTTGCCGGCTAATTTATCTAGGCTAGTGATAGATCCCTATCGCGAGGCGTGCAAAGTCTCTACCGATATTGGTGCGCGAATTGAGCTGGAAATTCCATTTTTTGCCACCGGTTTTGATTCGGAAG
>DPMX01000212.1:14997-16470 GCA_003540955.1 Gammaproteobacteria bacterium | reverse complement strand
ACCTCAGAAGAGCTGACGTCAACATACGCGTTGTCAATTCCTAAGCCAGCAAAGGCCGATAACAAGTGCTCTACAGTCGATATCCGCCTTCCATCTCGCGATAAACTCGTGGATAAGCTAGTGTCACCTACGAATTCCGCTCGCGCGGGAATTTCTATAGGTGGTGTTAAGTCAGTTCGTCGAAACACAATGCCTGTATCCGTTGCTGCGGGTCGGAGCGTCAAAAATACCTTTTTACCGGTATGTAGCCCGACTCCAGTAGCGCGAATGACATTTTTTAGTGTTCGCTGTTTTATCATCTTCTTGAGCTTTTGCCTCAGCAGACTGGACTCGACGGAGATACTACCACAAGCGCCAAAGGCACGTGAAACACACTCAAAAAACCGCCGGTAGATGCGGCTATATTCTGGTTCAGCGCGTCCCCATAGCTCTAGTATTTAATCTGCCTGCCGTCGCAGGAAAGACGGAATATCAAGATAACTCTCTGCCGATGTCTCGTCGGTCGCCTCTACTCCTTCCGGTTGGTTTCTAATTACCGTTGGTCGTTCGAATACTTTGAAATCGCGTTCAGAATCTTGAGACTTCGGCACTAACGAAGGCTTTTGGTCCGAATCATGGTTATCGCAGCCAATACCAGTTGCGACCACGGTTACTCTTAGCTGATCCTCCATATCCTGATCTATTACCGTTCCAACGACGACAGTCGCGTTATCTGAAGCAAATGCTTTAACGGTATTGCCAACCTCTTCGAACTCTCCCATAGTCAAATCTAAGCCTGAGGTAATGTTGACTAAAATGCCCTTCGCGCCAGACAGATTAATATCTTCTAGTAAAGGGCTCGCAATCGCTGCTTCTGCAGCCTGTAAAGCGCGGTCTGACCCGCGACCACTTCCAGATCCCATCATGGCCATACCCATTTCTGACATCACGGTTCGCACATCAGCAAAATCGACATTAATCAATCCTGGGCAAGTAATTAATTCCGCGATTCCCTGAACTGCTCCAAGCAAAACATCGTTTGCCGCTTTAAACGCATCCAATAAACTTATGTCACGCCCAAGAACACTCAACAACTTTTCATTCGGAATCGTGATCAATGAATCAACAAATTGACTTAATTCGTCGATTCCGTCGTTCGCAATATCACTTCTCTTTCGGCCCTCGAACGGAAAGGGCTTTGTGACAACCGCAACAGTTAAGATACCCATTTCTTTGGCAATTTGAGCCACCACTGGCGCCCCTCCAGTGCCGGTACCGCCGCCCATACCAGCGGTGATGAAAACCATGTCCGCCCCTTCTAGGACATCGCTTATACGATCGCGATCTTCTAGAGCCGATTGACGACCGATTTCTGGATTCGCGCCTGCCCCTAAACCTTTGGTGATATCACTGCCCAATTGTAACGCTGTCTTCGCAGAAGAATTTTTTAAAGCCTGGGAGTCCGTATTGGCACAAACGAAATCTACCCCGTCT
>DPMX01000212.1:0-14695 GCA_003540955.1 Gammaproteobacteria bacterium | reverse complement strand
CACAAACGAAATCTACCCCGTCTATCGCCGCCCCTAGCATATGTTGCACTGCGTTGCCGCCGCCGCCGCCAACCCCAATCACTTTTATAACAGCACTTTGGCTGTAGGCATCCACAAGTTCAAACATGTTAGCCCCTCCGAATTACGCAGAACCCGCGTATTCCAATATGGTTATGGTAAGTTAATCCAAAATTTATAATATTGAGATCGTACACAACTGTGCTTAACCTCATCGCGATCTCTTTGTCGTTAAAGCCCAAGTACATTGCTCCCTAGTCCTATCTTAGAAGTTTCCGTAAAACCAGTTTTTCATTCGATCCCACATGCTTCCTACGTTTTCAAATTTGTTATGTGTCGTTATGGGGTCACCCGCGTTATTTCCAAATAACAATAAACCAACTCCCGTTGCGTAAATCGGATTTCTGACAATATCGACCAAGCCCGCTGTGTCCTGTGGTGCGCCCAAGCGGACGGGCATATGAAATACCTCTTCAGCCAAATCAATCGCTCCTTCCATTTTTGACCCACCCCCTGTCAAAACGACACCAGCGGCGACCATAGGCTCAAATCCACTACGCTTCAATTCGGAGTGCACGAGACTGAAGAGTTCTTCATACCGCGGCTCTACTACTTCAGCCAAGGTTTGTCGCACTAAGCTCCGTGGCTTGCGATCACCGACGCTCGGAACTTCGATTGTTTCTTCTGGATTCGCGAGTTGGGTAAGTGCACAGGCATACTTGATCTTAATATCCTCGGCATGATGCGTCGGCGTACGTAAAGCGACTGCGATGTCATTAGTTACTTGGTCGCCGGCAATCGGAATAACTGCAGAATGATGAATCGCCCCATTGACAAAAATCGCCATGTCTGTAGTTCCGCCGCCTATATCACAGAGACAAACGCCCAAGTCCTTCTCGTCTTCCGTTAAAACTGAATGAGACGATGCGAGTTGCTGCAAAATCACATCGTCTACTTCCAGGCCACATCTCCGTACACATTTTATGATGTTTTGCGCCGCACTGACGGCGCCTGTAACCATGTGTACACGTGCCTCTAGCCGTACCCCAGACATTCCGATTGGTTCCCGGATCCCCTCTTGGCCATCGATAACAAATTCCTGGGGTAATATATGAAGTATCTTCTGATCCGCTGGAATCGCGACCGCACGAGCCGCGTCAATTACCCGCTCAACATCAGTTGTATTGACTTCACCGTCACGGATCGCCACGATCCCATGTGAATTAAGACTACGTATATGGCCGCCCGCAATTCCCGCGTAAACCGAATGTATCTCACATCCGGCCATCAACTCAGCCTCCTCTATTGCCCGCTGAATCGATTGCACTGTCGATTCAATATTGACAACAGCACCCTTCTTCAATCCTCGCGATGCATGTGAACCAATACCGATAATCTCAAGATCACCTTCCGATGAAACCTCTCCAACGATAGCCACAACCTTCGAGGTGCCTATATCAAGGCCAACAATTAAATTTTTATCTGGCTTTTTTACCATTCGGCAGAGCTCCGATTATCCGTTTTATTTCTCCTAGCCATTATCTATTTCACTCATTTTTTCACGGATCGCAAATCCATTCGTATACCTGAGATCAACGAGCGCTATCTGACTCCAATTATCCTTCAGCACGTGCTCAAAGGCCCGGCTGAAACGCACTAAGCGTTCATCGATAGCGTGGCGGCCGATCATCAAAGTCGCGCCACTTTCTAATTCAACTACCCATGCCCGCCTTTCAGATAAACGGATCGTCTCAACATGGAGTCCAATACTATGTAGGATCTTTCGCATAAAGAAAAAACGTTGCAACATTTCCTCTTCAGTACCTATTGGACCATTGAAGGCGACCAAATCGTCGGGTATCGCACTAGGTTCTGGTACGAAAATATCTGCAACTGGATTGAGCAATGCGTATTCTCCCCAACGGGCGACTGCTACCTGTTCACGGATGCTGACACGTATCATGTCCGGCCATACTCGACGAACCGTTGCGTCAGAGACCCATGGTTCATCGAGTATATGTGCACGCACGGAAGTTACGTCAACATCGAAAAATCCACCGTGTACGGCATTCGATACTACTGTTTGCATGTGCTTTGCGGTTAAATGATGGAACTCACCGTCGACAGCTATCTTCTTGATTGGAAATGTCATTGGATCGAATAGTTGCTGGGCTAAAAATCCAGTGTATAAAAACATCAGAAATGCCAGTACCCCAATAATCAGTAACAGAGGGTGTCGTCGGCGCGATACTTCGATCGCTCGAATTCGATGCTTCTTTAACATTACCGCAGATTTACGCACTAAGGATCCTCGCGGAAGCTAGTGCCAAGAATTTTTATGACTAGCTCATCAAAGCTAATACCGACCGCTTTCGCCGCCATCGGTACTAGTGAATGATCGGTCATACCGGGCACTGTATTCAACTCGATAAACCACGGATCGCCTTGTTCGTCGAACATAAAATCAACTCTACCCCAACCACTGGCACCTAACGATTCAAATGCGAACAAACCTAAATCTGTACATCTATCTATCTGAGACTCTGATAGACCACAGGGGCACGTATACTGAGTTGTATTCGCTACGTATTTAGCTTCGTAATCATAAAACTCACGGGGCGTTTCAACTTTGATAATAGGCAACGGATCGCCGGCGACAATTCCAAGCGTATACTCTGCTGCGTTCACCCATTCCTCTATCAGCACGATGTCATCGTAGCGAGCTGAGTTTTCAATTGCAGGTATAAGATCTGATGCTACCCCCACTCTAGAGGCCCCAAAACTGGAACCTTCTCGCGAAGGCTTGACCATCACTGGGAAACGCAAATCTTTCGGAAGTTTTTCCATTTTGCCACCACGCACGTAGACTGAAAATGGTGGCGTTGGGACACCGACAGCCTCCCAAACCTGCTTAGATCTAGCTTTGTCCATAGACAAAGAAGACCCCATAACACCACTACCCGTATAGGGAAGATTCATTAAATCGAAAGCACCTTGTACTCTACCATCCTCTCCCCCTCGTCCATGCAAGGCGATAAACACGCGATCGGGGCTACACTCCGCAACGCGTGACAAGAGGTCACCGTCCCACACCAGCTCCCTAGCGTCAATTCCAGATCTCACGAGCGCTTCAGTAACCGCGCGACCACTTTTTATGGATATTTCCCGCTCTGCGGACGGCCCTCCCATGAGCACTACAACCCGACCGGCAGCAGAGACAATCTCATTATTTGTCAGCTGTTGTGCTTTAACCATCTGTCAAACAGTCCGGCTTTCTTGCTGCAATGGGCGTCCGATTATTCGAACTTCGGGTTCCAAGTTCACACCAAATTTCTTTTCTACAGAGGCTTGCATCTCCGTAATCAGAAATTCGATGTCTTCCGCACTTGCGTCGTTATCGTTGATGATAAAATTGGCATGTTTGTTAGACACATAGCAGCCACCGGTTCGCATACCCTTGAGACCGGCCTCATCAATTAATCGGCCAGCAAAGTCGCCCGGCGGGTTTTTGAACACCGAACCGCAACTCGGCAGCCCCATTGGCTGAGACGCGTTTCGCTGAGCCAGAAAATCTCGAATCTCATTTGGACCGTCGCCGATTCCCCTAGCGTCAAAATGCAAGACTGCCGTTACGAACCAATGGTCAGTCGGAACCTCAACGTATCGATAAGAATGTGAAAAATACGATTGATCGTAGCGACTAACCTCACCGTCCCGGCGAATCAGCTCGACACTATCTACTAGCATCCAAATTTCCCGGCCAAACGCTCCCGCATTCATCGCCAATGCTCCGCCGATAGTCCCTGGGATTCCAGCAAGGAACCCTCCCCCACCGAGCTCCATCCTTGCTGCTTCCTTTGCAACTTTTGCGCATGACGTTCCGCATTCTACATTAAGATGCGTCGCATCGAGCCATCCGAAGTTATTGCATGTTTTCGCAGTCGAAATAACCGTCCCTGGCACACCACCATCACGAACCAAAACGTTACTACCAAGACCTAGCCAAGTTATCAATTCCCTTTCACTCGTTTGCTTAAGGTACGCGCTTAGGTCATCAATATCAGCTGGCTCGAAAAACCGTTCTGCCACCCCCCCAGTACGCCAAGAGCAATGTCTCGACATTGGTTCCTCAAGAGAAATTTTTCCGCGAACTTTTAGCATGTCAGATTCCGAAGACACTAATTCCTCATTTTTTTACTTTAATTGTTCATCCGTAATGGTTTGGACCCCGAATGTCATCCCATCGGCAACGCGACTAATACTCCCCGCACCTGATAAAAGTAGAAGATCTCCTGTTCGAGCAATATTTTTTAGAACATCGTCCAACATTCCAGTGTCCGAAAGGAATACCGGGTCGACCTGGCCTCGTTGTCTAATCGCACGACAAAGCGATCTTCCGTCGGCGCCCGGAATTGGATCCTCACCAGCGGGATAAACTTCGAGCACAACTAAGGCATCAGCAGTATTTAAAACCTCCACAAAATCTTCGAACAAATCCCGAGTTCTCGAATAACGGTGTGGTTGAAACACTACCAACAACCTTCTGTCAGGCCAGCCGCCTCGCACCGCCTTAATTGTCACGCGTAGTTCACTTGGATGATGTGCATAATCGTCGATCACGGCGATTTCTGCTCCGTTAATCTGAGTTTCACCCATCCATTGACACCGCCGACCGATCCCTTGAAACGAAGACAACGCATCAGAGATCGTGTCACACGGAATTCGCAACTCAAAAGCAACAGCAATTGCAGCAAGCGAGTTAAGCATATTGTGCTCGCCAGGCATGGTTAGCCTTACTGACAGGACTTCCGACGGATTACGCCTTATCACCTTGAAGCTGGATGTCGGGCCCTGTTGATGGAATTCGATACCCCTAACATCGGCCTGAACATGTGTACCGTACGTCACAACCCGTGTACGTAACTCAGGCAACAGTGAATGTACGACAGGGTCATCGATGCAAACTATGGCGACTCCATAAAAAGGTAAACGCTTAAAAAACTCAACGAATGTCGCCCGCAGCTTCCCAAAGTCCCCATCGTAAGTTCCCATATGGTCCGCATCGATATTTGTGAGGACCGCTATTAATGGATTTAGCAACAAAAACGAAGTATCGCTCTCGTCTGCTTCAGCAACTAGGAAATCTCCGCTACCTAGGCGCGCATGAGAATTTACAGCATGTACAAGACCACCGATTACGAACGTCGGATCCATTCCCCCTTCCGCTAAGATGCTAGCGACCAAACTCGTAGTTGTGGTCTTACCATGTGTCCCAGCAACCGCTATACCGCGTTTAAACCGCATTAGTTCAGCAAGCATTTCAGCTCTTGGAACGGTTGGAATCCGTTGTTCCTGAGCCTCCAGAAGCTCTACATTAGTTTTGGGAATCGCACTCGAGTATACGACAACATCGGCACCACTTATGTTCTTGCGTTTGTGGTTTTTAAAAATTGATACTCCGACAGAAGCCAAATGCGCCGTCATTTTGTTTGCGTTTAGGTCAGATCCAGAAACGGTGTAACCCAAATTATTGAAAACCTCTGCGAGACCGCTCATCCCTGCACCGCCAATACCAACGAAGTGTATCTGTCGCACGTCCCGCATCGGTAAGTTGTCTGACTCATGCATCCAGTAACTCCATACATTGCTCTACAACATTAGCCGCAGCGGCGGGCGTCGCTAACGCGCGAGCTCGCTTGGCAAAACTCAGGAGATCTAGCTGACCATCTATAAATCTTTGCAAGGCTGTTGCCAAACGTCGCTCAAATTCTGGTCCCTCAGCAACCATCACCGCAGCATTAGAATCAACCAGGTAGCGTGCATTAGCAGTTTGATGATCATCAACCGCAAGAGGGAATGGTACGAGTATCGAAGCCACACCTACTGTGGCTAACTCACCGATAGTCATCGCGCCAGCGCGACAAATTACAATATCCGCCCAAAGATAAGCAGCGGCCATATCGCCAATAAACTCTGACACCCGGATCAAAGCAGTCGAAGGCTCATATGCCTGTCGCGTCGCGCCCTCGTTTCCCGTCCCGGTCTGGTGCCAAATTTCAAAATTTGCCCCGCACACGAGACCGAGTGCTCTAGGTACGCAAAGGTTTAGCGTTTGGGCACCCTGACTGCCACCGAGTACAAGAACTCTGAAGCCGTCAAATTCATGTTTACGCCGCTCAGGCGGTGCGATCGAGACTATTGATTCGCGTATTGGATTACCAACGGTAATCGCTGCTCTTTCAGTGGGAAAAGCACCTGGAAATCCCTGCAGAACTTTTGTCGCGATTCGACTAAGGAGGGAGTTCGTCAGGCCTGGCACGGCATTTTGCTCATGTATCACCAAGGGCTTTCGGCATATCCAAGCTGCAAGGGCCCCTGGCCCACTGGCAAAACCCCCCATCCCCAAAACCAACGCCGGTTGTATCCGCAATACGGCTATCACGGCCTGAATCAACGCAAATCCCAAAGCGGCAGGAGCGAGTAACCAATGCCAAAATCGACTCCCGCGCAAACCAGAAACCGCAATTCTGTATAACCGGATCCCCTCTTCCGGCACGATCCGTGTTTCGAGACCGTTTTTAGAGCCCAGCCATACGGTACTCACCTGATAATTTTTTAAATGATCCGCCACGGCCAACGCGGGGTAGATATGGCCGCCGGTCCCGCCCGCAACAATGAGGATCGGCCGTCCCAAGTTAGTCATGGGTGGAACGTCCCTGCGTCGATCCAACGCGTGATTCCTTTGCGACTCGCAGAACCATAGCTAACATAACGCAAACGACTAACATGCTGTTACTACCATAGCTCATCAGGGGAAGGGTAAGACCTTTTGTTGGCAGCAGACCCATATTTACCCCGATATTAATGAAAGCTTCCATACCGATCAGGAGCCCAATCCCGTAGGCCAGGTAAGCCGCAAAACTTTGTCCGGCTCGCTGAGCCAGGCTCCCTATAAAAAAAATCCGCCAAATCAAAAATAAGAAAAGGCAAATTACGGTTATTGCTCCAAGCATTCCGAGTTCTTCACCCACCACGGCAAATAGAAAATCCGTGTGCACTTCAGGTAAATAGAACAATTTTTGTATGCTATTGCCAAGGCCGACACCAAACCACTCTCCGCGGCCAAACGCAATCAGAGCTTGGGTCAATTGAAAACCGGAATCATAAGGATCTGACCATGGATCTCGGAAAGCCATCAGTCGTTGCAGTCGATAGGGCGCCAATAACGCGAGCGATGTTAGTATAGACAAGGCCACCATCCCCCAGGCAATAAAGCGTAGAAACGGAACCTGACCCAAAAACAACATTCCCAATATAGTTGCAAATATAACAACGGCTGCTCCAAAATCCGGTTCTAGCAGCAATAAGCCCGAGATGATCGTTAATACACCTACGGGTTTTATAAAACCGATAAACTCGCTTTGCACCTGCGCTTGATGGCGGACTAGGTAAGATGAGACATAGACGATAATCGCAAGCTTTGCCGGTTCAGAGGCTTGCAGCGAGATCGGGCCGAACTGAAGCCAGCGGATACTCCCATTTACTTCGCGCCCTACCCCAGGAATTAATATTGTGGCCAGGAATAGAACACTTGCAAACAACAACACGGTGCTGAATTTTTCAAAAACAGCTAACGGCACTCGAAGAACGACCGCACCGATTCCAACGCCCAAAAGAAAAGCTGCTAACTGGCGCCAAAAATAATAGAGATCAGCGTAGCCATTTTTGTGTGCTAGCGGAATCGAAGAGGAGGCCACCATCACCAACCCCATACCCACAAGAATGCTTGTAACGCCAATCAGCCAGAAATCATATCCGCACTCTTCGACATACGACCGATGCTCGTTAATACTATGTGGGATCGCTTGGCTCATTGTGAAATCCGCTCACGAACCGCTTCGGAAAAAGCGCGCCCTCGCTCCTCGAAATCATGAAACATATCAAAACTTGAGCATGCCGGGGACAATAAAACCGCCTCACCCGGTGACACTAGTCTCGACGCTAAAGAAACTGCGGCTTTCATGTTTAAAGCGAAATAAACCTTGACACGACCATCTAGCGACGCCGCGATAGCGTCTGCGTCTTCGCCGATCAAGATGACTGAATGTGCTCGGCCATCCAGCTCTTTCGCGAGCACGGAAAAGTCTGCACCTTTACCCCGGCCTCCAGCTATCAATACGCCTTGCCGCCCAGAAAATATGCTTCGGACCGCAGCGCTCGCGGCGCCAACATTGGTCCCTTTTGAGTCGTCGATCCATTCAACACCGTGGCGAGTTAAGATTGTTTGGCAACGGTGCGGGAGTCCTCGGAACGATGCCAATACACTTTTCTGCACCGAACGTGAAACCGATAGACGATCGGTGATTGCAAGCGCCGCTAGGGCGTTCATCGCGTTATGCAGACCGCTTGTAGCCAAATCATTAACCCGCATGATCCTGCCCCCATCCACGATAAGCCACAACTCTCCGTCATACACCTCAATTCTATATGAGGCCATGTCTATCCCGAGATGAGAAATAAAATGCGTTTCGCACTGAGGGCGAAGGTCACGTAAAATCTCATCGTCTGCATTTAGAACGACCGACGCTGCGTTGTTATAAACGCCTCTTTTCACTTCGATATACGATGCAAAATCTTCGTACCGATCCATATGATCTGGGGAGATGTTTAGAATACAAGCTACTGACGGCGCCAAAGATTCTGTAGATTCCAACTGAAAACTAGATAGCTCGAGGACAAAACAATCCGGCTGCCCTGCAATCAATAGATCTAGAGCCGGGATGCCGAGGTTTCCACCGTGAAGCACCCTGAGGTTGGCACCGCGAAGAATCTCACTAACCATCGTTACGACGGTACTTTTGCCGTTAGAACCAGTTATCGCTATCACTGGTGCCTTAACATGGCGCGCAAAAAGTTCAATATCGCCGATAACTTCGATACCTTTGCGTTGCGCAGTAATGACGAATGGGTGCGCACGAGAAACTCCAGGACTGAGAATTAAATGTTTGCATGCATCAGTCGTGAAAAATGAGTTAATCCCCGTAATCACTTTCGCATTGGGGATCACTTTCTTCAGGTTATCTAGTTCGGATGGGTGCTCTTGCGTATCGATGACAGTAAAATTTTTACGCTGTTGCGTTAAAAAGCGTGCACAAGACAGTCCGGTCTTACCTAAACCAAAGACTATATATTGTGAGTTGATGAGTGTATTTGTCATCCTTTCGTCTACATTTTTCGATGGTTCCAACATCAACTCAGCGAATTTTAAGAGTTGCTAAAGCCACGAGCACAAGGATCACGGTAATTATCCAAAATCGGACTATTACCCTCGGCTCAGGCCATCCTTTTAGTTCGAAGTGGTGGTGCAATGGAGCCATACGAAAGATTCGCCGACCAGTCAATTTATAGGAGAGCACTTGGAGTATCACTGAAGCGGTCTCGACAACAAACACCCCACCCATAATTACGAGCACCAGTTCTTGGCGCACCATCACAGCAACAATTCCGAGGGCAGCACCAAGCGCAAGCGCACCAATATCACCCATAAAGACTTGCGCTGGGTAAGTGTTGAACCACAAAAATCCGAGACCAGCACCCACGATAGAACCGCAGAACACACATAGCTCCCCGACACCTGCCACGTACGGCACCGCTAGATAGTTAGAAAAGTTAGCATGACCAGTAACATACGCGAATACGATCAAAGCACCGGCAACTAGCACCGTCGGCAAAATCGCTAGACCGTCAAGACCATCTGTCAGATTAACTGCATTGCTTGTGCCAACAACAACGAAATAGGTAAACACTATGTAAAACCAACCGAGATCAATCGCAATATTTTTAAAAAACGGCATAATCAACGCGGTTTCAACTGGCGTCTTCGCAGTAAAAAAAAGGAAAAGCGCTGCGGCTAAAGCAGCTGCCGACTGCCAACTGTACTTACGGAAAACCGATAGGCCTTTTGAATCACCCCGAGTCAGCTTTAGATAATCGTCGACCCAACCAATCGTGCCAAAAACTCCGGTCGTAACAACAGCTGTCCAAATAAATCGATTCCCAAGATCGCTCCATAAAAGCGTGCTTGCACCAATCGAAACCAATATCAACAGCCCACCCATGGTTGGCGTCCCAGCTTTTGAGAGATGAGTTTCGGGGCCGTCACTCCGCACGTTCTGGCCGATTTGTAATTGACTTAGGCAACGTATGACAATCGGTCCGACTACTAGCGCTATGAATAGCGCGGTGAGCACACCAAGGATTGTTCGTAATGTTATGTA
This sequence comes from Gammaproteobacteria bacterium, assembly GCA_003540955.1. GTDB lineage: Bacteria > Pseudomonadota > Gammaproteobacteria > UBA11873. Next base: position 4,400 of record DPMX01000212.1, on the reverse strand, counting down.
TTGAAAAACATTGAATCCGGAGTGAAAACTCGCAAGATATTCCGCGATATACATCAGCATGACCGCTTGTCTCCCGTAAGCCCATCGATAATCCGTTCCATATGCATCGAGCGGGAGCCCTTGACTAATACTGTCACTTCAGGTGTTAACCCAGCGATTAAAGAATCGATCAAACTAAATATATCGCGGTACGATTCTGTATTCCCACCGAATGATTTACCCGCGATTTCGGCAAGCTTCCCAAAGGTAAAGAGACGATCAATCCCCGCTTCTCTAATCTTTGATCCAGTGTCTAGATGTATTTCTTCAGCACCAGGTCCAAGCTCGCGCATATCACCAAGAACTAACCATTTTTGACCAGGCTCCGATGTGATCATGTCTAGCGCGGCGGCAAGTGAGGTAGGATTCGCATTGTAGGTATCATCGACAATTCGCGATCCAGACACCCCATCTAATACGCACAAACGCCCACGGACCCGCTTCGCCCGTTCTAAGCCTAATTTAATCCCAGCTGGCGGAACATCTAGCGCGTAAGCTGCCGCAGCCGCCGCTAAAGCGTTTGAGACGTTGTGTATTCCATCAAATGGTAACTCCACGTCGATACATTGCGACGGAAAACGCAACCCAAAATTCATGCCGCTTCCTATTCCGCATGTAACAACGTTCTCCGCCATCACATCTGCAAATTGATTAATTCCGAAAGTTACGATTGAGTGGCCAACTGCGATATTAGTCCAATACGTCGAATACGGGTCATCGGCGTTAATTACCGCGGTACCCCCTGCGGCCAACCCGGTATAAAGTTCACCCTTTGCTTCGGCAACTGAATCAAGCGAACCGAAACCTTCCAAGTGAGCGGGCGCGCAGAGAGTAATTACCCCGACTGAGGGCTGAGACATTTCTGATAACCAGCTTATCTCACCTAAGTGACTCGCACCCATTTCAATCACAGCATATTCATGCTCTGCGTTCAGTTGGAACAATGTCTTCGGTACACCAATGTCGTTGTTAAGATTGCCCTTTGTTGTGAGTACCGAGGCGTTAGTACGCAGGATTGATCCAATCATTTCCTTAACCGTTGTCTTTCCGTTACTGCCAGTTACGCCGACAACAGGAATGTCAAATCGTCGACGCCATGCGCTGGCCAAACATCCCAAAGCTCGCCTAGTATCGTCCGTAGTCAAGGTCGACAAATTCGTAGCGGTGGCACGTTGGATAATCACCCCTGCAGCACCCGCCGACTCCGCCTCGGAACAGTGCTCATGGCCATCAAAGTTTGGGCCTTTCAGCGCACAGAAAAGTTCTCCGCGTGAAATTGAACGCGTATCCGTTGAAACCCCTTCGAACCAGCCATCTTGGCTTGATAATTGAGCTTCAATTGCGCGTGCAGCCTCACTCAATTGCATGCGGATCACTGTGCCTGTCCTTCCAAAATTTGGGCAGCAACTTCGATGTCAGAAAATCGGTACCTCATACCCGCTATTTCCTGGGACACTTCGTGACCCTTACCAGCAACTAAGACAGTGTCGCCGGCGCCAGCTGTTTTTATAGCAGACTCGATTGCACGCGCGCGGTCATGGATAACCTGCACTCTTTCCGGCTCGCGCATTCCGAGCAAAATCGCGGCAGCGATATCTCCATTATCCTCACCACGAGGGTTGTCACTGGTAACGATTACGATATCCGCACCCTGCTCGGCAGCACGCCCCATTGGTCCACGCTTTGTCGCATCGCGATCACCACCGCAACCAAAGACGCAGACTAAGTGCCGACTTGTAATTGATTTTAAGGTCGCCAACACATGCACTAAGCCCTCCGGAGTATGCGCGTAATCAATGACTACAACGGGAGCTTCCGTTGAATTCGTTTCGATAGTCTGCATGCGACCGGCAATCGCTGGTGTTTGGGATAGTGCATCGGCCGCGATATTTACATCAACACCGAGTGCCATTAGTGCCCCCAAGCTCGCAACCAAATTCTGGGCGTTAAAATCTCCGATCAAAGGTGTTGTAATCTCAACCTGCCCCGACGGCGTACCCACAACTAACGTGGATCGCTTATGGCCACCGACATATCTGAGAAGTTTGAGATGCCGCGCTTTGCTTCGCGCCGGCGGGGTATGATTAACACCGTAGGTCCAACAGCATATGTCGTGATCAAGTTCGAAGGCGATATCGCGACCAACATTGTCATCTATATTGATGATGGCGTGCCGAATCCCCTCATATCGGAGTAGAGATTTCTTAACAGCAGCGTACGCATCCCAACTAGAGTGGTAATCGAGGTGATCGTGTCCCAAGTTGGTGAACACTACAACGTTCAACATCGTCCCGATTACTCGATGTTGCACGATTCCATGTGACGACACCTCAATCGCTACCGACTTGCAACCACTGTGACATAGATCGCGAAACAAACTTTGTAACGTAATTGGGTCTGGAGTCGTATTCTCCGAAGGCCGCAATTCGTTGATCATCCCAATACCAAGCGTGCCGGCATAACCGGCCTCCCCTCGGAGACGTTTCAGTGCATGTGCGCAAAGCTGTGCAACTGTCGTTTTTCCATTCGTTCCTGTTACAGCAATAACATCAAGCGATCGAGACGGATCACCGAAGAAGCGACTTGCGATTCGACCTACCGCTTTTCTTAAGTTAGAGATACAAACAACGGGTGTCGATTTATCAAGCCCCATAAGATCGAAATTGACCGGATCACCTTCGATCAAAACCGCAACCGCACCTGCCTCTACGGCTGCTTTCGCGAATTCTGCGCCATGGCAAATCTCCCCACTCAACGCAATAAAGCAATCCCCCGATTGTATCCGTCGACTGTCTAGGGAAATCCCGTGAATTTCTCGATCATCGTGGGAATCCACGACCGCGACACCAGCCAGCAAATTCGACAACATTCGTCTGTCCTGGGCAAACGCAACCGTCACGGCTTTGCTCCGGCCACTTGGCCTGAATTAGCTCGAGCGGCCAATCGATATCGGTCATTGTTAACATCCAACTGAATTTCCGGAGTCAACCCTAAGATTCGTGCAGCCTCATGCATTACTCTAGCGAATATCGGCGCTGCGACTCGGCCCCCATAGTGCTCACCGCTTTTAGGTTCATCAATCACGACGACCGCGACCAATTCAGGGCGGGTCGCAGGCAACATTCCTGCAAACAAGCTTAAGTAACGATCCTCTGCATAACCACGCGCTGTAGATTTGTGAACGGTGCCCGTTTTTCCGGCAACATGATAACCGGAGACTGAGGCGGCACGGCCTGTCCCTTCCGTGACCACTCGGGTGAGCATTTGCCTAACCGCACGCGCGGTTGCGACACTTAGTACTCGTTGACTTGGTAACGAGGTGTGCAACGCCGTTATAGACAACGGACGTCGAATACCGTCCGCAGCTAGCACCGAGTAGGCCCTCGCTAGCTGCATTGCATTGACGGACAAACCATACCCAAAGGCCATTGTTGCGCGTTCGATATCACGCCAGTTTCCAGGATCGCTTAGATGTCCAATTGACTCTCCAGGCAAACCAACTTCACTTGATATACCAAAGCCAACCCCGTTGAAAATACTCCATAAGAGATCGGGTTCAAGCGACAATGCGATTTTGCTCGCACCAACATTGCTGGATTTTGTTAGGACTCCAGTTACGTCTAATTTGCCAAAATTCTTTAAGTCACTAACCACGTGACGACCCACTTTAAAGTAGCCCGGGCCCGTGCTAATCGTTGTATCGTACGCATAGCGTCCAGCCTCAAGCGCGGCGGCAATAGTGATCGGTTTAATGGTTGATCCCGGTTCAAAAATATCCGTTACCGCACGATTGCGATAGTGTTCTCCTTTCAGATCACCCCGATTGTTAGGATTAAACGATGGCTGGTTAACAAGCGCCAACACTTCTCCAGTATTCGGGTTGACAATAACCATAGACCCAGCTTCAGCGTCGTGGGCCTGAACTGCAGCTTTTAGCTCGCGGTAGGCAATGTACTGGATGCGTTTATCAATGCTTAATTTAAGATCTTGGCCAGATTGCGCTGCTTTGATTTCCTCGACATGTTCTATGGTTCGGCCCAGACGATCTTTAATCACTTTGAGTGAACCCTTCTTACCACGAAGCGTAGCATTAAAGGCAAGCTCAATTCCTTCCTGACCCGCATCGTCGACGTTTGTAAACCCAAGCGTATGCGCAGTAACCTCGCCCGCAGGATAGTAGCGGCGCTGCTCCTCAAGCAATCCGACTCCTGGTAGTTTGGCCCGCTGAAGCTCTACCACCATTTCGCGCGACGCATGCCGTTTCAAATAAACGAACTCACGATCGGTTCGCGGCAAAATTAACGCGTCGAGATGATCGGTGGTTGTATCAATTAAAGCCGCCAACCGTAACCATGACTCGC
>DPMX01000060.1 GCA_003540955.1 Gammaproteobacteria bacterium | reverse complement strand
GGCGGCTGACGTGTTAGAGCATCTCGAAAACCTACCGACTTATTTATCGAAATTTGCCAATATTCTCAAACCCGCCGGCAAATTACTCGTCTCAGGCCCGACAGAAAATTTACTGTATAAACTGGGTCGCGTCGCAGCCGGCTTCCATGGAAAGGGCGACTACCATCACACCAACGTGAATCGATTAATCGAAGACATTACAGCACACGGGTTTAGGCATGTTCGCACGGTTCCGATACCATTCCCGATACTCCCAAGCCTATTTAAAGTTTGTGAATTTTCCTCAGAGTGAAAACAAAACTTTTCATCCTCATACACGGTCTGGACAGAAGTTGGGCACCTCAGCGAAGGCGCCTCGCTCGATCCACTTAGCAAACGAGCACACCCCACTCGGGGTGTCGGAATATGGGAAAATTCCATCCAATTTTTTAAACGTATTCTTCCGGTTAAGCCACAGTAATAGATTCGTTGCGAGTGAGGTCCCTTCAATTCGGTAGAATGGCTCCCGAAAATCGAAATCATGTGCGTGGCAGTATGTCCAATAACATTGGTTCAGATCTCCATGCGCCAAAAGTCTCCGAATCAAAAAGAGGGGCAAGTAGCGTAGATAAATTCCGCCGAGAAATGGGGTAACGACAGGGCCAACTCGCGCGACCGGGGCTGGAATTTCCAACAGACCATTTGGCCATCGAAACGGTTGCGCTGGAGCATTTGGAAAACCGTAGATCGGGTTCTTTGCCGGCAACAGACTCGAAGAGTACACAAACCCGAGCTCACCGATTATATCCACTGCCCAGCGACTTTCCCTCGTTAACGAAAAAGCTGGAGCGCGATAGCCGACCACCGGTCTACCTGTAATATCCTCCAGATGCCTTTTACAGTCCGCAGTTTCCCGTTGGAACCGACTTGGATTTTCGCGGGTCAAGTGTACGTGCGCTAACGAATGAAACGCTATTTCGTGACCCGCCTGCGATATCTTTCTGATCAATGACGGCTCATCCAGCGCTAATCGACCGAGAACAAACACTGTGGCCTCCATTCCCCGCACCTCAAGGAACTCTAATATGGAATCTGTTATCGCGGGATAACGCTTTAAATGAGGACTTTCCGGGCTATGGTCCTCTAGATCGAACGTAAAGAAAAGACGTTTCTTATTCACGGCGAGCGCCATTAGGCTTTAGAGTATTTGCTTTTGAAGTAATGCTGAAATAACTGATCAGGCAAATAACGCATCGCTGCATCGCGAAGGACATATCGCACTACCGAGCCCGGGACATACCATTTGGCAGCCAGGCGCGTAGCTGATTGGATTTCCGTAATCATCGGCCGAAATGTATTTTCGTATGCTTTAAATGCATCCGACTTCGTGCAATCGACCAAACTTTGAGCTAGTTTGCAGGCGCCCCAGAATGCCGAGGAAGCACCTTGCCCCGATAATAGGGTCAAACAATGGGCCGCATCGCCAAGCAGCACGACATTTCCCTTGCTCCATCTCCTCATTTCTATTTGAACAAGCGGATCCATATACATGGGCTGATCGCTACAAAAACCGGCGACTACTTGAGTTACCAATGCGGGAGCATCTTCAAATTGCGTTTTCAATTCGCGATAACGTGCAGCCGGCGGTGGCGCTACAAGCTTGTCCGATTTCCAAATAAATACGCATCCCAGGTCATTGTCACGAGTCGTATAAACACACATATAACGTGATCGTTCCATGTGGTTTTGAAAAACTTCATGTAAATTTATCGTATTTGGTAACCGGTATGCAGACGAAAATAACCCAAGATAATATTTAGTATATTCCGTTGCGTCGAAACTCAAGCTCCGTGTGTTCGAATGTACGCCATCCGCTCCAATTACGACATCAAACTCTTCATTCCTCCCATCATCGAACCTTACTTGGGTTCCATCCCCGTCCGCTTCAATCATCGCGAGCGAAGTTGAAAGCCGTATTTCTGCAATATCTTTGGCCGCGTCGTACAAAATGTCTTCGAGATCGTCTCGCATGATTTGTACAACATCGATACCGGCAAATAGATCTTCATATTTGAGCTTCAGCATAGCTCGCCCATCGCGATCGTGATAACTGGACTGCTTGATACCTGCATTCTTCGCCTTGATCTTATGCAACAAATCGAGGGATTCTGCATATCGGTAAGACTCATGAGATAACGAAATGATATATCCGTCCGCTCGAATGGATGATGATTTTTCGATCACAACGGGACGAAACCCTTGTCGCCCGAGCCAAATTGCGCAGGTTAGACCGGCCACACCGGCACCCGAGATCAGAACTCTAGTATTTTTGTCCATACGATCGTGCAGCCTAGTAGAGGCGCGGCGAAATCAATGGGCCGATCGCGTTAGCGAACACTAGAGGCATACGTCGCCAGGCAGCTGTCAAACCCCTGTACAGTGGACGGTGGGGATCGATCGTCGGAACTTCACCTCCGTCTATTAAGTCGTACTGATACGCTAGTGCACGCGGCTCAAAGCCCCAGTTTTTCTTAAAGGCAAATGCCCCACTGCCACGTACACTGCGCCCAAAGTCGAATTTGCGCGCCCCTTTCTCCACCGCGTGACACATCAATTGCCAATACATGAAATCAAATGCTGCGAAAGTCCGCGCTCCGGGCAAACCAGCAGCGTAATAAGGTAACACTTCGTCGCGAAAATAGAATGACAATACGGTAGCAAGTGGTCGACCTTCGCGCTCAACGAGTAGTATCTCCAGATTCTCGCCGAAAATGTGCAACAGGATTGTAAACAATTGGCGCGGATAAACTGGGGTACCGAGATTACGCATCCCCGCCGCAAAGATTTCGTAGAACAAGTCTTGATTGTGGCCGAACGATACCGTTAATCCTGCACTCGCACCTTTTCGTACCATCGCCCGCTGCTTACGAGGTATTGCAGCAAAATTAGCGTCAACATCGTCGAGTAACTTCCGTTTAAAAGTGCAGTATAAATCTGCCGTTGTCCATTGCGGATTGGATCTAATTGATTGACGGACCTCCAGATACGCGACACCGAGTTCACGAGCGATGTCGGTAGCAGCGTTCTCTAAGATCTGCGTCATTTGTGAATTTTCTGCTATCACGCCACCGTACACACAGAAAGGAGTCGATACCAGTGCTTGACGTGCGAACCGATGCTTAACATGCACTAGTGGCAGTACCGCCTGGATCGTGCCATTGTCTTCAGCGTAGAGATAGTATGGGTCCCAACCATACAAACTCCTCGACACTTCTGCCCATTCGGATAAATGGAAACAGGTTGCCTCCTTGTGCTCCATAACAAAGCGATTCCAACGCTGACAGGGAAATTCGGACAAGCGACGTATCACAGCCACACTGCAGACCTCATTCGGAAAATTTCTCCAGCACGCAGATATTCGATGCACCTATGATGTGTGCAAGGACAGAATCGATCGCAGGACTCATCCAACCCAACGGCGGACATGATACGGCCTGCGATACTACGGTAAACCCAGCGTTCTCTGCATAGGACCGGATAGACCCGTGCTGGTGATTCTCATGGGGAAAGCGTGGTACGCGACGTAGTTTCCCGACTAACCCAAGGCACAGAGAAGCGAGACGGTGGATCAATGACGTACCGTTTCGCCATACCATGATCACACGGCCTCCGGGACGCAGGACTCGTGCGGCCTCCGCGATAAAATGCTGTACCGCCGGCGCTTGTTGTTGATTAAAAAATTGACAGGAAATAATCTCATCTATGCTCCCATTCGCGAGCGGCAATGAAAACGCATCTCCACGTACTACTGTCAGTCCATTTCGCCGCGCAGCGGAGCAGGCATCGGCGTTAAAGTCTATCCCTATCAACTGGGTTCGTTTATCAATCAGCGGCTGTATCATCAGACCCGAACCACAGGCAACATCTACTAGAACATCAGCCTTTGAGTTGAGTAAAGGGAAAAGTAAATTCTGTTCTTGACGAAAGTATCCCTCATAGAGATATCCATTCGCACGAGGATTATTCGAACCGTAGCGATCACGGAGTTTTTCATACAATTGATCGACGGCGCGATCGCCCGCTACTTTATTACTAATCATAAACGTTCGTTAGCGTTCAGTCCGGGCCGACTGATCATTATCGTTAGTGT
>DPMX01000278.1 GCA_003540955.1 Gammaproteobacteria bacterium | reverse complement strand
GTTGACCGCTTGGGTACCCCTCCGAAACGTTAGCCGGAAATTGTCGGAATTTTCGAGGGTTATGTCAACTTTATTATGTCCGTAGGGCCAAGCCGCTAGCAGCATCACGAATTCGGCTTGGCCGTCCAGGGACTATTAGGTTCCCGCCAAGATAAAAATCGACCGTATACCCGAAATACCGGCGTGACTGCGACAAATTAAGCGCCGGCCTTCGTCCTTTCGGATTCGCGCTGGTGGAGACGATGGGCCCGACCCTAGAACAAAGACGGGCAAATTGCTCATGTCCAGTTACCCGCACTGCAATCGTACGCTCCGCGCTTGTCAGCCAGCGAGGAGCGGCTCGCGTTGCGGGAAATACCCACGTTTCAGGACCAGGCCAACTAGCATTTATCACGGAAAAATCGATCTCCGTTTGCTCTACAGCAAATTCGATCTGATGGAAATCGGCAACGACAACGATAAATGATTGCCTTGGACTTCGCTGCTTTAGTTTGCTAACAAAACTGCAAGCGCGCTCGTCCAGAGCTAGGCAAGCCAGGCCAAATACACCTTCCGTCGGATGGACAATTACTCGTCCACTCCGTAGCAAATTAGCTGCGGTTAAGTCCTGCCACCAACCCATAAGCTCTCAGCGTGTAAGTTCGGCGTCTTTTTTCAATACCAAATCTCGGTTCGCTTCGCGCTCGGATTTAATCTGTTGAGCAACTTCACTGTCTCCAAGTGCCAAAATTTGAGCGGCTAAATATCCCGCATTCTTAGCACCTGGTTTGCCAATTGCAACACAGGCTACCGGGATGCCGCCAGGCATTTGTACAGTCGACAGTAATGCGTCCATACCACCCAGCGCTCCAGCATCCAGCGGAACTCCAATCACCGGCTTCAAGGTTTGCGCCGCAACCGCGCCAGCGAGATGGGCAGCCAGGCCAGCTCCGGCAATAAAAACTTCGCAGCCACGCCGGTCGGCGTCGCGGACGTAGTTCGCTGTCTCCTCTGGCGTTCGGTGGGCGGACATAATGTGAACTTCTTGCGTGATACCAAAACGCTCCAAGATATCTATCGCAGCGCTCATGGTTGCGAGATCAGAATCTGACCCCATTAGAATTGCGACGAATCGCTTCGATTTATCCATAATTCCATCAACTATAAATATATTAATTCAATAAGTTCATTTCGTTCTTGAAAACCAAGCACAAATAATCGCATTAGGCTTTCAGTTACTCCTCTACTTTCTTTTTCTTAGCAGCACGCTTTCGTTTTGCTCGAGGTTTCGCGCTTGCAAGTAACTCAACACACTCTTCCAAAGTTAACGCTCCGGGTTCACTATCTTTAGGTACTCTTGCGTTCTTTTTGCCGTCGGTGACATAGGGCCCATAACGCCCTTTCAGCACCTTAATTCCTTGTTCCGCAAAAATCGTAATCTCCCGCTCGGCATCAGCTTGTTTCTTTTTCGCTACCAACTCTAGTGCTCGCTCGAGCGTAATAGTGTAGGGATCATCACCCTTTTCAAGCGATACAAACTTAGCGCCATATTTTACATATGGTCCAAACCGACCGACGTTCGTTGATATGGCTGATCCGTCCGGAGAGACCCCCAATTCTCGAGGCAATTTTGTCAGTTCCAGCGCCTCCTCGAGAGTAATGGAATCAAGACGCTGACCAGGCTGTAATCCATAGAATTGGGGTTTCTCCTCATCCTCCGCTGTCCCAATGATGACATAGGGGCCAAAGCGACCCATTCGGGCTGACACCGGTTTCCCGCTTTTCGGGTCGAGACCTAGTTTTCGTGCCTGGTTTGCCTCTTGGCGTGTCACATTCGCATCTTTGTCCGTTACTGTCGCATAAAACGGTTCCCAGAAGTCCTTCAACAAAGGAATCCAATCTTTTTCACCCCGAGAAACAGCATCAAGGTCATCCTCGAGCTTCGCCGTGAAATCGTAATCGACATAACCACTAAAATGTCTGATCAAGAATGTATTTACTAGGCGCCCAATATCCGTGGGATAAAAACGTCGCGACTCAAGTTCAACGTAATCGCGCTGAATTAATGTCGACATGATTGACGCATAGGTCGATGGACGACCTATCCCGTATTCTTCTAGGGTTTTAACCAAGCTCGCTTCCGAAAATCGAGGTGGGGGCTCAGTGAAATGTTGACCCGTTTTAATATCATTTAGATCAACCCGCTGTCCCTCTTCAAGCGGCGGGAGCATCTTCTCATCTGCTCGAGTTTCGTCATCGGTACCTTCAAGGTAAACCGCCATGAATCCCGGATGCCTAATCGTCGAGCCATTCGCGCGAAAAACCCCTGCCTCGCCGCAGCTTAAATCAACCGCCACCGTATCGATCGTTGCGTGGATCATTTGACTAGCGACCGTCCGCTTCCATATCAGATCATACAGCTTATATTGATCCTCGGTTAAGTGGCTCTTTATATCTATTGGTACCCGATTTACCGCGGTTGGGCGAATCGCTTCATGCGCTTCCTGCGCGTTCTTCAATTTGGTTTTGTAATCAGGTGACGTCTCAGGCAAATCATCAACACCATAACGAGTGACAATAAATTCTCGTATCTCGTTCACAGCCTCCTGTGCCAAATTTACGGAATCTGTGCGCATATAAGTAATCAACCCCTCGCTGCCAGTATCAACGTCGATACCTTCGTAAAGTTGTTGCGCCGTGCGCATCGCGCGCTGTGCAGTAAATCCTAATTTGCGTACCGCTTCCTGTTGTAGTGTGGATGTGATAAACGGAGGTGAAGGGTTACGTTTTCTCTGTTTTCGATCGACTTTGACAACATTTAAGCTTCCTGCCGCAGCAGCAAGCAATTCTTTTTTCGCGTTTACTGCGTTCTTTTCGCCATCGATCGTAAATTGCTTAATTTTCTTACCGCGCAATTGACTTAGCTTCCCCGAGAAGCTCCCATCTTTGGTCGACACCTCGGCAGTTATGGTCCAGTATTCGCGCGGCACGAATTTCTCGATCGCATCTTCGCGCTCGCAGATCATCCGTAATGCTGGGCTTTGGACTCTCCCAGCCGACAATCCCGGCTTGATTTTTTTCCAGAGCAACGGGGAAATATTAAAACCCACGAGATAATCGAGCGCACGACGTGCTTGTTGCGCGTTCACAAGCTCCATTGAAATTTCCCGCGGATCTTCGATAGCTTCCTTGATCGCACGTAGGGTGATTTCATGGAATATCACGCGGTGGACTTTCTTACCTTCGAGTAAATTCTTTCCTTTTAGCAATTCAACCAAATGCCAGGATATCGCCTCCCCTTCTCTATCCAAATCGGTCGCAAGATAGAGCGTATCCGCTTTTTTTAGTTGCTTTGAAATTGCATCAACGTGTTTGTTGTTGCGGTCAATCGCTTGATAGCGCATCTCAAAATCATGTTCAGTGTCAACCGCTCCTTCTTTAGGGAGCAG
>DPMX01000118.1 GCA_003540955.1 Gammaproteobacteria bacterium | reverse complement strand
GAAAGAAGCGGCACTATGTCAATTAATTCTTGATGAGTCCGTAGAGATATTACGTAAGAAACCAGGTGTGATCATTGTTCGGCACCGACTTGGACATGTTGGAGCGAACGCGGGCATCGATCAGTCTAATATAGATCACGAAAATGGTGATTCTGCACTGTTGTTACCGGTCGACCCCGATCGAAGCGCGTGTACCTTACGAGAGGAGATATACAGAAAGCTAGGGAAATCGGTCGGCGTGCTAATCTCCGATAGCATGAACCGACCGTGGCGCCTTGGAACCGTTGGCAGTGCGATAGGGTGTGCAGGAATCCAGGTAATTGATGATTTCCGTGGTGCTGAGGATATGTTCGGTCGCGAACTTAAAGTAGCAATGCTAAATCGAGCTGACTCGATAGTCGCCACGGCAACATTATTGATGGGCGAGACAACTGAACGTACACCGTTGGTCGTAGTTCACGGATTTCCTGTGATGGATACCCCGGAGACTACAGCGGATTTGATACGGCCGCCTGAAGATGATCTTTTTCGATGATTGGGAAGACCGAAAGATATGTGGCGATTACCGGTGGAGTAGGAGGTGCCAAGCTTTGCCTGGGGCTCGCGCACAATTTAAATGCAGAACAAGCTACCTTTGTCGTTAACATTGGAGATGACTTTGAGCATCTCGGGTTACATATATCGCCTGACCTGGACACTTTGACATATACACTGGCAGGTGTCAGTAACCCCGAGCTTGGTTGGGGTCGGCAAGGCGAAACGTGGAATTGTATTACAGCTCTAGCAGAAATCGGCGGTGATGATTGGTTTAATTTAGGTGACAAGGACCTCGCCATACATCTGAGGCGTACGGAGATGTTAAAAAGTGGATTGACCTTGACTGAAGTCACCGAAAAATTAACCCGGAGTTTTTCTATTGAGCACAAGGTCTTGCCGGTGAGCGATGATCGGGTTCGCACAATTGCACATACGGAGATTGGAAGTCTAGATTTTCAGCATTATTTCGTGAGAGAGAAATGCGTACCTCCTGTCCGCGGTTTTGACTTTGAAGGGTGCGCGCGTGCCCAATTGACCTCCCAGGTTCAGGCGGCGTTCGGCGATCCAGATCTTGCGGGAATCATAATATGTCCCTCAAATCCATTTGTCAGTATCGATCCGATGTTGGCTATCCCAAGTCTCGTTGGGGCGTTGCGAAAATCGCAGGTTCCGGTAGTCGCCATCACACCAATTGTTGGTGGGGAAGCTGTAAAAGGGCCAACCGCTAAAATAATGAAAGAACTAGATATTCCAGTAACCGCACTCGCAGTCGCGGAGCATTATTCTGGTCTAATTGATGGATTCATCGTGGATCAGCAAGATTCCGTGCTGACTAAGGGCATCTCGAAGCTCGGGATCGAGACTATCGTTGCTCAGACGGTCATGGTAACTTTACCTGATCGAGTCAAGTTGGCTGGGGAAACGATTGAGTTTTTGCGTCGCCTGAGGCGCGGGAGACAATATAGGAAATGTGGGCAGTAGTTCCAAGCAAACAGTTCGGGGTAGCCAAAAGGCGCCTTGCCGCATTATTGAGTGAGGCGGAGAGAGTTTTTCTGGCGGAAGTAATGCTAAACGATGTCCTTTCTACACTTCATGCGTGTTCCCAGGTGAACGGAATTATTGTAGTGTCGAAAGAACCTGCAGCGAGAAGACTCGCGGAACGTTATGGCGCTACTTTTGTGTTGGAGGTGCAAAGTGATTTGTCTCTTGCGGTTACCCAAGGTGGAGCGCACGCTGCTGCGTTAGGTGCGAAAGAATTACTGATAGTTCCTGGGGACGTCCCACTAGTAACGGTACAGGAGATAGAGCAACTGATTTGTCTGCACGGCCAGGGCAGAGGGCTAACTTTAGTACCAGATCGGAGCTACACTGGAACCAACGGATTAATCGTGTCTCCCATTAACCTAATCAGCTTTTCATATGGAGTGGATAGTTTTAATCTGCATGCGGAAGCCGCGCGTGCTGTCGGTAGCCGCGTACAACTTCTGGAGCTTGATAAATTATCTCTGGATATAGACACTCCAGAGGACGTGCGTGCGTTAATGACATACGAACAGACATCTATGACGCTTGATTATTTAGATGAAATCAACGTGGTATCACGGTTGCCAGGCCGGCACAATGTTAGTCATGTGGCTGCTGGCTAGAGCGTTATCCCCTAATGTCTGATCTGGGCACGATTATAGATCGTTCAATGGACGGTATATTGCCATCCTCGACGGATGCGAGGGTGATGGCAGATACCATAGATAGCGCCGCTTTTCTTGCCGCGGCATCGACCTTGCGCGATCGGGGTTTTGGGAACTTAATTACCTACTCCAAAAAAGTTTTCATTCCCCTAACTCATTTGTGTAGGGATGTTTGCCATTATTGTACATTTGCGCAGGCGCCAAAAAAAGTAGTCACGCCCTATCTAGCGATCGATCAAATCCTTGAAACGGTTGGTGATGCCGCGGACCTAGGCTGTAAAGAAGTGTTATTTACTTTGGGTGAAAAGCCTGAGTTGCGCTATAAAACGGCGCGTGATGCATTACTATCTATGGGTTATACGTCAACTACAGACTATCTACACGACGTTGCCAAAGAGGTATTCGAGAAAACTGGTCTACGACCGCATCTGAATCCCGGTACTTTGACTTTGTCAGAGATCGAACGTTTGCGGCAAGTCGCGCCTAGTATGGGTATTATGCTTGAATCGGTGGCAGAGCGATTGACGGCAAAAGGTATGCCGCATTATGGATCTCCAGACAAAGATCCTAAGGTAAGTTTGCAAACTTTGGCCGATGCCGGACGTGCACAGATTCCCTTTACAACAGGGATTCTTATAGGGATTGGCGAGACGCGCCGCGAGAGGGTCGAGTCGTTGCTAGCTATTCGGGATCTCCATGAATCGTATGGCCATATCCAGGAGATCATTATTCAGAACTTTCGGGCGAAACTCGGTACAAACATGGTCGGTGCTCCAGAGCCAGATATCGAAGAGATGATTTGGACGATCGCGGTAGCTAGGTTATTGTTTGGATCCGAAATGAGCATTCAGGCACCGCCAAACTTGAGCCCCGGTGCTTTATCTAAGCTTATTAAAGCCGGCATTAATGATTGGGGTGGTGTGTCACCAGTGACGCCGGATTTTGTAAATCCAGAAGCCCCATGGCCTGAACTAGATCTACTCGGAAGAGAGACGGCAAACGCGGGGAAACACCTCCATGAGCGGCTCACAGTATATCCCAGGTATGCACTCGAGCCCATTCGTTGGGTGGATGAAAAATTTCACACTCCGATTTTGCAATTGATTGACGCTGTAGGTTACCCGCGGATCGACTCTTGGAGTCCCGGTGATACTGAGTTACCGCCTGATAAAATTGTCCAGTCGGTGAGGAGCGTACCCAAATTAGTTTCCGCTGATGTTCAAACGATCATTGATCGTGCCTGGGCAGGTGTTGACTTAGAGCTGAAGGAGATCGAACGGCTGTTCAACGCGCACGGCGATGATTTTTCAGCAGTCTGTCAAGCGGCTGATCAGTTGCGGTTTGCCCATAATGGCGATGAGGTTACCTATGTCGTTAATCGCAACATTAACTACACGAATGTTTGCTATTTTAAATGTCAATTCTGTGCCTTTTCTAAAGGTAAATTGAGTGAAAATTTACGTGGAAAGCCATATGACTTAAGTAAAGATGAGATACAACGACGTGTAAGAGAGGCGTGGGATCGGGGTGCAACGGAAGTCTGCATGCAAGGAGGAATTCACCCGCAGTATACAGGACAGACATATCTATCCATTGTGGAGACTGTAAAGGCGGCAGTGCCAGAAATGCATATTCATGCGTTTTCTCCCCTCGAAGTGTGGCAAGGTGCGCAGACTACAGGCTTGTCCCTTGAAAAATACCTGATAGCTCTTAAAGCTGCGGGGCTTGATACGTTGCCGGGGACAGCTGCAGAGATACTGGATGACGAAGTGAGGGCGGTGCTGTGCCCAGATAAGATCAATACGGCGCAATGGTTGTCGGTGATGCGGGTAGCGCACGAGGTCGGTTTCAATACAACTGCGACCATTATGTATGGCCATATAGATAAACCACGTAATTGGGCCCGCCATCTATTAAATATCCGTACTTTACAGAAAGAGACAGGTGGATTTACTGAATTTGTACCATTACCTTTTGTGCATATGGAGTCACCGATATATGCAAAGGGTCGAGCGCGTAAAGGACCAACCTTCCGTGAATCTGTTCTAATGCATGCTGTTTCTCGCTTGACGCTGAATCCGCACATTACAAATGTACAGGCGTCTTGGGTAAAAATGGGACACTCAGGTGTGCTCGCATGCCTTAATGCAGGTGTCAATGATCTTGGTGGTACGCTCATGAATGAGAGTATCACCCGGGCAGCAGGTGCAGGGCATGGACAGGAGACATCGCCCGAGACGATGGTGCGAATGATTGAGTCAGCGGGGCGGATTCCGCGGCAACGCTCCACAGTCTACGGCGACGTGTCCTCGGCGCGGAAAAGTGTCGCTTTCCAGGCACCGGAACTGGCAATTGTCGAGAATACCCCAGCACAAAAATACGAACGAACAGGACGCCGTGAACTCGTGCGTCCGGGTATGCAACGGGGTTAGGAGCCTCCGTAATTCTTTTCAAAAACCAAATGTCCTTACCCGAACACATTCTTACTGGTTATAAAGTCTTAGACTTTACCCATGTTTTAGCCGGCCCCTCGGCAACACGGCTTATGGTTGAAATGGGCGCCGAAGTGATAAAAGTCGAATTCCCACCAGCCGGTGATGTGTCCCGCGGACTGCCGATGATAAAAGATGGGCGCAGCGGTTATTTCCTGCAACAAAATCGTGGGAAAAAATCCATTTGTGTTGATGGCAAGACAGATGCAGGGCGTGAGATTCTTGATGGATTAATTGCGCAGGTTGACGTTGTAATGGAGAATTTCGCGCCAGGCGCAGCAGACCGACTTGGTATAGGATGGGAACGGGTGAAAAAGATAAACCCTCGTGCTGTGATGTGTTCTCTATCTGCTTTTGGTCAAGAAGGACCACTTTCACAGCAGCCAGGGTTCGATTACATAGCGCAAGCCTACGCCGGGGTTACTACCATGATTGGGGAAGCTGATGGCCCCCCATATTTTCCGCTACTCGGCCTTGGTGATGTTAATACCGGCGTGCATGCAGCGTGTGCAATTGGGTTTGCCCTGTTGCACCGTGAACGTTCTGGGAAAGGACAGTACCTGGATATTTCGTTGCTTGACTCCTACTACCATAGTCACGAGTTAAATGTCCAGGTTTACAGCGCAAGTAATGGAGGAATTGAGCCTACCAGATCAGGACTGCATCACTATGCCGTCTGTCCATTAGGTTTGTTCAAGGGAGTAGAGCATTATTTGTTTATTATTGCTCTAGAGCCGCAGTGGAAGCAGGTGTGTGTTGCGATTGGGCGTCCCGAGTTATGCGATGATGAGCGGTACAGTACAAATACGAAACGCCTCGATCATCAGGAAGAAGTTAATCAACTAATACAAGACTGGATCGATACCAAATCATCAGATGAGGAGATTCTGAAAGCACTCCAAGCACAGCGGGTGCCCTGCGCTCCAGTGTTGAGCATAGCGGAGACTGTTAGGGAGCCGCACTTAAGAGAGCGCGGGACAGTTCGGACAGTTACGGATCCAAAATTTGGAGAGGTTGATCTACCCGGGATGCCCCTTCGGTTTTCCGACTATCCGCATAATATCCCTTTGCAGACTGCACATCTGGGCGAGCACAATGTCGAGATATTAACTAGAATGCTTGGTTATAAAGCGGACAAGATACAGGAGTTATATGAGGCTAGCGTTCTGCACGAGAATCCAGCTACGTAGACCTTTTTGGATTTCAAATACTTAGTCCCTTCTGCTGGCTTCTTAGCTATCCGCTCTAGCATATAGTTATTCAGTCTATATCGTTATTCTGGGTCGCGCTGATTCTTAATATATTTTTTTCTCTACCTGATGGATTTGGCTGTTGTGCTTAATTCGAAAATAATTTGCGCGACGTACCCTAGCTAGGGCTGTTACTATTAGTGGACGTTGTAAAAATGAGAGATAGGACGATTTTATGAGCGACAAAATTGTGATGCGTGTGGGGGAGTGTCTCGTTGCGGGTGGCCCACCTGGTACTGCTGCCGAGCCTGAA
>DPMX01000165.1:3493-6544 GCA_003540955.1 Gammaproteobacteria bacterium | reverse complement strand
CAGCAGCATAGATCGCGGTCTTGGACAACGATTGCAGCGGGCTTTTTCATCAACTCCAGAGTCAGCTGATGAGCCATCCCAGGTAACGCTGTATTGCCCCATCACCGTGTCCCTCGCGGATGTCGAACTTGTCGAAGCAGCATTATTAATTCTAGATCCTCGGCGCAGTCGCCCCTGGGAGGATATTAGTCGTCTATTGTTGTCGCCGTATTTTGGCGCTGCGGAGAGCGAACGCAACCAGCGCGCACTGTTAGATGCACAGTTACGTGGGCGATCTAATATCGAGGTCAATATCACCTCAGTGATTGATGCGGGGCGTAATAGTCGGGCTAGGTGCCCTGATTTAGCCGATCGGCTTGAAGCATTGTCGATCGGCTCACAAAATACTCCAGATCGACAGCGTATGCACGACTGGATGGCCTTCGCTGAAAAGCAATTGAGAACCGCTGGGTGGCCGGGCGACCGCGAGCTTAACCCTTCAGAGCTAGTTGCTTTGGCGGAATGGCAACGTGCGATGGATGCGGTGGCAGAACTCGACGCCATACTACCCACTTGCAGTTGGCAAAGTGCCGTAAGCCGATGGCGCACTATCCTTCGATCACGGCGTTTAATGTTACCTACCGCGGTCAACGCTGTGCAAGTCATCACCTTGGAAGAGGCGGCTTTTCTAGACCTTGATAGTTTATGGGTCGCCGGTATGTACGACGGAGCGCAGTTAAAAGCTACGCCAGTTAGTCCGTTTATTCCATTCTCGGTGCAACACCGTTACGGGTTGCCGGGTGCTGATCCAAACCTCGATTTGAGCTATGCCAATAACTTGCTCAACTATCTTCATGCGCGTCATCCAGCGGCTGTCTGGAGTTACGCGAAAATTGATGGAGAAACGCCCCGAAGGCAGTTGCAAAATGTGCACAGTGTCCCTGTTAGTAGCAACTCGACCACACCCTGGCCACGCTTAAATCCTCGTCAAAAATATGACTTAGCCGACGATAGCTACGCAGCGCTGCCACCGGGTACTTCGACTATCACGGGAGGGGTTGGATTGTTCACCGATCAAGCCGCTTGCCCAATGCGCGCCTTCGCGCGCCACCGTCTTCGGGCACAGTGCCCGGAGGACCCAAGTCCAGGCCTCAATGCAATACAGCGCGGTAGCCTCATCCATGCGGTGATGGCAAAGCTCTGGACGCGAATTGGATCCTCGGCGGAGCTCAAAGGTACCGGAGAACAAGAGCTCCAAGAAATCTTAAATATATGCGTTGGAGCGGTAGTGGATGAATTTCGTGTCCACTACCGCTTGCTTGATCGGTATTGGGAATTAGAGCACGAACGATTGCAGAACTTGGGCCGCGAGTGGTTGAAATTGGAATTAGAGCGTGAGCCATTTGAAGTGCTTGTTTGCGAGCAGTCGCGATCGGCGACGATCGGGACGCATACAATTAATACACGTGTTGACCGAATTGACCGACTCACGAACGGTGAGATTGTTATCGTAGATTACAAGACTGGAGAGGTTTCTCGATCCAGTTGGGAGGGTTCTCGTCCGGACCAGCCGCAGCTGCCGCTCTACTGTGTTACCTCTGACACTGCAAGCGTTGGGGGAATCGTTTACGCGCGACTAAAAAAGGGAGATTGCAAGATCATCGATGAGCCGCGTGGAATCACGGGCGGTAGCGCGCTCGATGTCGAATCTGCCACAAAGTGGGCTCGGGAAATGGCAGAGTGGCGAACAGCCTTAGAAGGTTTAGCTGATGAAATTGAGGAGGGATTTGCCATGGCTGATCCGAAGCGTGGGGCCACGACTTGTAAAAACTGTGATTTTCAATGCCTTTGCCGAATCTATGAGGTTAGGTCTCGAGAGATTTTGAGGCGTAGTGACGGTGACTGAAATCCTGGCAGATAGGGGTCCGCGCGAGCACGCGCTCGACCCCGGTCGGTCTTTTATCGTGGAGGCGCCGGCCGGCTCGGGCAAGACGACGTTGATAACGCAACGTTTCCTCCGATTATTATCTTTGGTGGAACAACCTGAGGCGATAGTAGCGATAACGTTTACGCGAAAGGCCGCAGAGGAAATGCGCGGCAGAGTATTGAATGCACTAAAGGTCGTAAGGGAAGCGCCCGAGACACTTGATTCCGTCACGGCGCATTGGGCGAGTCAAGCACTCGCGGCGAGCGTACAACGGGATTGGCGTCTACTAGAGAACCCCCGGCGATTACGCATGCAAACGATCGATTCATTGTCGGCACTCTTGGCTAAACGGGGCCCACTGATGTCAGGCTATGCTGGTAATCCGGAAGTGCTTGAGGACGCTTCGCATCTATACAGGCGCGCCGCGAACGCGACCATTACGGAGTTAGAAGGCGGGGGATCTTGGTCTGATGCGATCAGAACTTTATTGCGACATTTAGACAATGATTGGGAACGTTTAGAGCATTTGCTCGGCGAAATGCTTCGCTGTCGCGACCAATGGTTGCGGTTCATAGTGCGAGAACCAGATCGCGAAGTGTGTGAACGGACGCTTCAGCGTGCGGTCGGTGCTGAGCTACAACGAATTAAAAGCACGCTTCCTGAACGTTTTCATCGAAGCATCGTTAACTTGAGTAGGTTTGCAGCGAAAAATCTCGCGCGCGACTGTCCAGATTCAATCGGAGCCGCGATCGGTGACTGCACAGAAATACCAGGTGCAGATTGCTCAGATCTCATATATTGGCAAGCACTGGCGGAATTATTGCTTACCCGAAACGGGGCACTCCGGAGCCGCTTAACCATAAAGGATGGTTTCCCTCCAAAAGAGGAAGGCGTCAAAGCTTACAAAATGCTTTTCGCTCAAGTAGCGACCGAGTTGGCGCAACTACCGGACTTCCTCGCTGCGTTGGATAACGTACGTACGCTGCCACCAACGATTTATTCTGATCAACAATGGCGAAGCATCGAAGCTTTATTTTTAGTGTTAAAACTCGCATCGGCGGAACTTAAAATAGTCTTCGAGCAATCTGCTGCAGTTGACTTCGTCGAGATCTCGCATGCGGCATTGGCAGCGCTAGGTATGGGCC
>DPMX01000165.1:3004-3202 GCA_003540955.1 Gammaproteobacteria bacterium | reverse complement strand
CGGCATTGGCAGCGCTAGGTACGGGCCAGGATCCAAGCGACCTTGGGTTGATCCTAGATTATCAGATCCAACATTTGCTTGTTGATGAGTTTCAGGACACATCGATAACTCAGTTCGAATTGATCGAGCGGTTGCTCGACGGCTGGGACGAGGGAGATGGTCGTTCTTTGTTCTTAGTTGGTGATCCGATGCAGTCGA
>DPMX01000165.1:0-2704 GCA_003540955.1 Gammaproteobacteria bacterium | reverse complement strand
TAGTTGGTGATCCGATGCAGTCGATCTATAGATTTCGTCAGGCTGACGTAAATTTATTTATCGACACTTGCAAAGTTGCTCGTTTGGCATCTGTACCCCTAGAGGTGCTGCAGTTGACCACTAACTTTCGAACTCAAGCAGGCGTTGTCGATTGGCTCAACGATACGTTAGAACACATGCGTGCTGAGCCTGAATGCCCATTTTCACAGGTACCAAAAGTAATTTCCGCACGCCCTAAAACAAGAGCCCACGCTGTAAAACAGTATGGATTTGTAGCCGATGATGATGTCGCAGAGGCAAATCAAGTGGTAGCAATCGTTCGGCAAACACAAATTGACAATCCCGAGCACACGATTGGAGTTCTGGTCCGAGGGCGACGCCATTTGGGTTCTATTTCTGAGGCACTCGTCGCAGCAGGAATATTGGTCAGAGCGACCGATATCGAACGTTTAGGCGAGCAACCGATTATCCAAGACCTCGTTGCTTTAACACGCGCATTATTGCACCCGGCCGATCGGACCGCATGGATTGGTGTATTACGTGCCCCTTGGTGCGGACTATCCCTAGAGTCGTTATCGGTGTTGTTTGAAAACAGTTTTGAATCCACGATATGGCAGCGCTTGATCGCTGTTTTTGAGACGGCAGAAATCTTACCTATTGAGCGGGATCTTTTAACACAGTTCTCGCGGATTATTTCAATCGCGCAACGCAATGTAGGTCGTGAACCGTTTGTGTCGCTCCTCGAGCGTACATGGATTGCGTTGGGTGGTCCGGAGGCCTATGGGGAACGTAGTTTGATTCATGCCGAGCGATATTTTGAGCTATTGAATGGACATGTTCGGCCTAACAACTTGTTGACCGCAAAACGTTTAGACGAACTGCTCGACCGCCAATATGTAGCACCTCCTCCAGATGCAGATTCGAAGGTGGAGATTATGACTATACATCACGCCAAAGGCCTTGAATTTGATGTCGTAATTTTGCCCGGCTTAGGGCGTGTTCCCCCGCCTGATCGACCCCGCCTACTTGCCTGGGAAAGGCATGTTCAAGAGACTAGATCAAGTCTCTTGTTCGCGCCAATTCCCGAGGTTGGGAGTAAGGGTGACCGTATCCACGCTTACCTTCACAGCGTTGAGAGAAAGGCATTGAAAGACGAAGACTATCGGCTTCTTTACGTCGCCTTGACGCGGACGAGGGAGTCCTTACATCTCATCGCAACCGTTAAACCAGGCAAGGTAGAATCCCTCGGATCACATCGGCCGCGATCTTTCTTAGGCATGCTTTCAAACATAAATAATGGCGGCTGGAATTTCTCGGACGAAACGGGTTCTATAAACTCCGTTCTCGGCGAAAAATCGACCGATATTCGACAACAACTAAGACGACCCTGCTTAGTGCACAGGAAGGGGGATGGCACAAATCCCTATGCTGGTAGAGATAACACTTTAGTCGCCCCAACTGCAGTCGAATTCGAATGGGCGAGCCCCATTGCAAAACATATAGGGACTGTGACTCATAGTTTACTGCACCAAATTTGCATGGAGGGGCTGTCTCAATGGGATGTTGCTAAGGTGCACAACGCAAAACCCTACATCCACGGTCGCTTGCGTAGTTTAGGCGTTGGGCAATCAGGCTTACGCGAAGCACAAGATCGCATTATTACGGCCGTAGTATCTACTTTACAATCAACGCGGGGACGTTGGATTCTGGATGACCAACATACCAATGCTAAGAGCGAATATGCATTGACCTCGGTAGTTGACTGCGTTGCGAAAAACGCGATTATCGATAGAACATTTGTCGATGAAAATGGCATTCGTTGGATCATCGATTTTAAAACGGGCGCACATACCGGAGGGAGTAAAGGTGCGTTTGTCAGTTCAGAAGTTGCTCGCTACCGGCCCCAGCTGGATGGCTATGCAGACCTGTTGCATGCCTGGGGTAATCATCCTATTGCGCTTGGGTTGTTTTTCCCGCTCTTAGGTGAATGGCGGGAGTGGCTATATCCAGGGTCCATTAGGTGACGTCAGTATGCAGCTGGGTTCCCGTGACGGCAAACGGAGTAGTGATTTTCCGAGTGGAAAAAACGCCATTTTTGGACCGCATATAGACAACAACTACTTAATCAAAGAGCAGGAAAGCACGGTCGAAACTACAGTTACCGGTCGTCGCGAAATTGTCTTTGGAATATTTCGCGGCGTTCCTGCGCATCAACTGTTAGCGTCGCGATCGGTCTGGCTTCAAGTCTTCCGAGACCTATTTCTTCTCCTGTTTCTTCGCAGTAGCCGTACACTCCATCCTCGACTCTTTTGAGAGCCTCTTCAATTTTTCGTAGTAATTTTCGATACCGATCGCGTGTTCTCAGCTCAAGAATATTATCACTTTCTCTGCTAGCCCGCTCGGCTTCGTCGCCAACGTCGCGAGTCTCTGTTCTCAGATGCTCAAGTGTTTCTTGCGATTCAATAATCAGATCGTCTCGCCATCTCGTCAACTTTCTTGCGAAATAAGCTAAATGTTTCGAGCTCATATACGCTTCCTTTTCAGAGGGTTTGTAGTTTTCGGAAATCTTAACGTCTTGTAAATTTACCGCTTTTCGGATAACCCGTGGTCGCGAAGAGGGCCGGGTCTTGCGTCGGCGTAAGGCATTAGGTGATTTCGATCTTCTCTTTGAGAGTGGTTTTTTCTTTGCAGATGCTTTCTTACT
>DPMX01000197.1:610-6388 GCA_003540955.1 Gammaproteobacteria bacterium | reverse complement strand
AAGGTTTAACTGTGCCGCGCCAGAACCTTGATTAGATGCCAGCGTTAACCAAAATCGACCTTCTTCGTAGTCCTGTTCTACTCCTTGCCCAAAGGTGTGAAGCAACCCAAGCGTTACTTGCGCATCCGCACTACCGTCTTCCGCTAGACGTTGAAATAAAGCAACAGCTAAGGCAAGGCGCTGGGGGTCATCTGCATGTGAGAGATGTAGCCGTCCAAGGGTTAGTTCCGCCGATTCATGGCCTTGCGCAGCTGCTTTGTCGAGTAACGAAATAGCGGCATTCTCATCTTGCTCCACTGACTCTCCGTGCAGGTACATCATCGCAAGATTAAATTGAGCAGATCCTAGGTTTTGTTCGGCTGCGAGCCGAAACCATTCGAACGCATCGTTAGCGTCGCGCTCCGTACCTCGACCGTAGTACTTGTGTAGCCCGATAAAAAATTGGCCCTCGCGGTCACCGGCCTTAGCACTGCGTTCGAACCAAAGTGTGGCTTGCTTTTCGTTACGTTCAACACCGTATCCACGAAGGTATATCGTCCCAAGGTTAAACATCGCCTCGGCGAGTCCGTTATTCGCGGCTTTTTCAAACCATGATCGCGCGAGTTCGTAATTTTTTGGGACGCCCCGACCTTTGAGGTAGAGTGCGCCTAAATTGTTTTGTGCGACTGAGTCGTTACGCTCTGCTCGAATCATAAACTGAGCCGCCGCCGCACCGTAATGGCCGCGCTTTACAGCCTCGTGTCCAAAATCTGTGGCGTAGGCTGCGGTGGCTATAAGCGTTAGCCAGTTCCCTATCATGATCGCAAGTATGAAAGGGGAAAGTTTTTCTGAACTTTTCGTCATTTCTTATCGTGCGGCACGTTCGTTATGGCAGAGTGACTTTACTGCCTGCATTATGTCCGTGATCACTTGTTCCCTCGGTTAGGTTGCCCTGGACTATTGTTTTCACTTAAAAAAACTCGTTTATATGCGTGTCGTAGTCGAGTTAGAAAATTGTTCTAACTCGCGAAAGCCGCAAAGTCAAAGCGACAATTAGAGCGACAGGGCGCGGGTCAAGGCGCTACTATTGTTCCCGGGTAAAATAGGAGTAGATCAATGCGAAGTCGCTTATTACATGGAGTCGGATCGCGCTTTCAACGGTACCTTATCACAGGCTTGATTACAGTTATTCCTATATGGATCACTTGGGCCGCTCTTCAATTCGTCGGTGAGAAATTGTCTGATCTTGGTGCACCATTAATCGATAAGATTCTTTCTATTATTGCACCTTATGCGCCTGGCATCGTCAATCTGTTTGATTTGTCTTGGTTCAAGCCAACGCTTGCTACGATTGTGATCCTTGTATGTCTGTGCCTTCTCGGCTGGTTGGTGACACTAGTCATTGGCCGTAAGATCATTTCGGTCCTCGATGGAATTATTGCCCGGATACCGCTGGTTCACAGTATCTATGGATCAATCAAGACACTGATCGGTGCCTTGCAAACGAAACCGGATGGAACTCGACGGGTTGTATTAATAAACTTCCCAAGTGATGCAATGAAGACGATTGGGTTCGTGACACGTGTTATCCGCGACCGAACCGGCCGCCGACTAGCGGCGGTTTATGTCCCAACCACACCGAATCCAACCTCAGGTTATCTCGAAATTATTCCAGTCTCCGATCTTGTCTCGTTAGATTGGTCGATTGAGGAGGCGATGAGTTTTGTCATTTCTGGTGGTGCTGTGGCTCCTGACACTATTGATTATGATTCGACAGGCGACATAAAACTGTAACCAGCGTATTTCTCGCTTGTGGGAGACTATCGAGTACTTATTATTTTTTTATCAATGCGTTTGATCTTGGAATTCTCTATAAATGCCCTAGATTCTACATTCGATTGGGTGTCCATGGAGCTAAATCCTTGATCATCAGAATCATCACGACGATGATTTCTCTCATTTAATGAGTGGAAATCGAAGTGACCATTGGGAACAACATGAATCTACCATCCGTTTCTGGAATGCATGATCTGGTTTTTACTACCCGAGCCGGTGAGTCGATGCGCTATACGCTATTTATACCGTCTCAAATTCCGCGGGACGGGACTCAAGGCCTTGCGCTTGTACTGCACTATGGTGGGCAACCTTCAGGTTTCTACGGGCGTGCACTTCTGGAACAATTGTTTTTGCCCACATATTCAATGTTAGGGGCAGTAATGGTTGCGCCTGTAAGTATGGGTGGCGATTGGAGCAGTTTAGCTAATGAGCAAGCCGTGCTTGAGCTGTTCGCAATGATCGAAACGAGCTACAACACCGACTTTGCCAGGCGGCTTATCACCGGTTACAGCATGGGTGGCGTCGGAACTTGGCATATTATCTCTCGACACCCGGAGTATTTTTCGGCTGCAATACCAATTTCTGGATTCAGATGTATACCTGATAAGATTTGTGACACGCCGATATTTGCGTTGCATTCGCGGGCCGATTCTATATTTGATTTTAAACAACTTGAGGATTTGATAGATTCGCTGGTTTCCAATGGTTGCAACGCTAAGGTCGATTTCATTGACGATATCGGTCATTACAATATTCCGGCGTTCGCACCTTTGCTAGAGAGGACAATTCCGTGGCTGGACAGGATTTGGGGGGTGTTAGATGAGTGAAATAAAATTTGGTTTGATGTATAGCTTTCTTGTAACCCCCGGGTCGAAGATGAACCACCTTGATACATTTCGCGAAATGGATGATCTGGTCCCGTTAGCAGAAAAGCTTGGTTATGATTCCTTTCAAACTACTGAGCATCATTTCCAACACAATGGTTGGGCTCCCAGCCCGCTCGTGGTTTTGGCGAAAGCTGCGGGACTGACCAAAGCGATGCGCCTCGTAACTAATATTTTGGTTCTCCCGCTTTATGATCCCCTGCGCTTGGTCGAAGACGTTGTTACGCTAGATAATTTATGTGAAGGACGGCTGACTCTCGGTGTCTCACCCGGCTATGTCTCAGAAGAATTCTCCGCCTATGGCATTTCACATAGCGAACGTTTCGAGCGGTCGGAGGAGATTCTTAACATTCTTGAAAAGTCTTGGAGCGAGGAAGTTCTCGAACACGAAGGAAAGTTCTACAAGATTCCAGCGACCCGAGTGATGCCCCGACCTGTGCAAGATCCGATACCGATTTGGTATGGGGTTTCTGGCCCTAAATTACTTAAACGTGCAGCGGAGCGTGGTTGTCCCATAACCGCGTCACCGCGTCATACAGTTGACGAACTTGTTAACCAGTATGGTCGTTACGATGAAGTAGCGGCTAAGGTCGGCTTTTCGACAAAGGAACGACCAATAATCCGCGAGGTTTTCATAGCACCAACCACGCGGCAAGCAGAAAAACTTGCGGGACCCGCCGTCACAGATATTTTCGACCTGTATGGGCGAAAGTCCGCCTCGGGAGAACGTCAACTGCGCAACGATAAAGGTGAGTTGATCACGGATGCTGCTCAGGTAGACTTTAGGACATTCTCGTCGCGTTACATAATCGGTGACCCGGCTTCGGCCTGTGAACAGCTAAAAGATTCTGTAGATCGGCTACAACCGAGTGAAGTTATTTGCCGGATGCAATTGCCGGGAATACCGACAGAAGACTTGGAGAAATCGTTACGCCTATTTGCTGAGCAAGTAATGCCTCAGTTTCGGTAGTTTGGGATGCTAAATAAAGTGTTCAGTAGAATACCTGGATTAGTACACGGGATATCAGGCTGCAGATTATTAATGTGAGTACTAACGTTGACGAAAATGACATTGCTATCCGATGTGCAAAAGCAATGTTTTCCCGCGACCTTGCATCAAAGGAGTTAGGTATCACCCTGTCTGAGATTGGCCCTGGCCACTCGATAATGTGTATGGAAATTAAAGCTATGATGGCGAATGGCGATGGAGTTTGTCATGGTGGGTTCTTGTTTTCGTTGGCGGATACCGCAATGGCGTTTGCAAGCAATTCTCGGGATGAGGTTTATGTTGCAATTGGCGGCTCTATTGAATTTCTCTCGCCGGGTCGTGTCGGTGACACAATCGTCGCGGAGGCCTTTGAGGAACATTGCCGAGGCCGCACTGCAGCTTATAGCGTCGCGCTAATAGATTCGAGTGGAAACCGAATTGCACAATTCCTAGGGCGGACTTATCGCGTACGAGGCACGGTTATTCAAGATCCTTAGGGCCGAGTGTTAGTCTGAGTACGGCGGGCGATTACGCGAGTGTGCGCGCAGATATTGTTAGAAGATAGTGATCGTCCAGAGGTTAAAACGAGGGTTGACGTCGTCGACGTCACGGTATAGATATGGGACGAAATGGCCGCATGTGGGGGACTTATTTGCCCCGATATTAGACTAGGGCCAAGAAGCGATAGTTAGTTTCGAACAGTCAGATTATTTTAGCCTCCGGCGATTCCGACTAGAAACGCTATCGTTTCGCCATCTTCCAAGGTGTCTTCTATGAATACCCGCCGACCTTTCGAATCCACGTACATTGTGCCATTAGCATTCAATTGATTGGTGTCCGGATCTATTAACAACGCAGACATTTTGTCACCGTATTTTTCGGTTAACTGTTTAGCGAGTTCGGATACAAGTGGTTGATCAAGTTCGAAGGTGTCACCGGGGATCCCCGTGATTTCTTTGAAGTGAGAGTGGTATTCCGTTCGCACAGTAATCATTGGGTTTAATCTCTTGCGAGTGCGCGATCGGACTCAAGAACATCAGCAACATCGTTCAGGCCTAGTTCCTCGAGTTTGGACCGGGTTTGAAGCCCACTTTTCACGTCCCAGCCTCGCCATTGATAGTATTCGTCAAGCACTGTTTCGAACATATCGGCGGCAACTTTACCTGGATACATTCCCTCGTCCGTCGGTTCCCACATCCAGCGTTCGCAAATTGTATCGTGCTCACGCCGCATACCAATCCGTGAGTTGAAGGCCTTCTCAAGATTGCAGATTCGCTCACCGTCGCGCGTAAGTTGTTCCGAATCGTGATCCACCCCGGTAATCGAGCGGTAGGCATCACCGTAATAGCTCTCCGGCATGTATCCGGCTGGATCAAGCATCCAGTGAAACATACAAACGCCATAAGAGTTTAATAAAGCAACTTGATTTTCGATGATAGCGGTGGACGCACCCTTATAATCCGGAATACTAAGGTCAGCTGCCTCGGATCCACCGAAATAGGCCTGAGATAGATCACGACGCTGAAATTTTTCGATCAATCCGAGGCCTTTCAAATGATCTGCGCCGCGGGATGCGACTGCCATGTTGTTCATCCAAGTCGGGAAGGGTCGCATCTCTTCGGTGAAGCTCGCACCGCCTTTACCGTACATAGCATACTTCATAAAGTTTTGACCCATCATCTCAGAGTAGCGCAGCGCGCCTTTATAAGGGCCGTCACCGAACAGCTTTCCAAAAGTATTGGATTGGAAAACAATGTCTTCTACGAGACGTTCAATGTCGTTCATATTGCCCCATTCGAGACTTTGGCTATGACCGAACAGGTTCGCTACATCATCATCGTTGATTAGCTCCCGCTGTTTTAATTCCATTAAAAAGCTAATTGAGCAACTTAGATCTTGATTGTCGATGCCATAGTCATTGGTTAATTTCCCCCAATGCGCGACTTCCGCCCAGTCGCGTACGTCAAGCGCACCAGCAGCACTACCAGTGGTTAGATATTCTGGTCGACGGAAGGATTCACCGATGTAATTTTTTGCCGCCTTCGATTCTTCACCATCGATTTTGTACTTAGCATCACAGGCGATGAAGCA
>DPMX01000197.1:0-305 GCA_003540955.1 Gammaproteobacteria bacterium | reverse complement strand
CTTAGCATCACAGGCGATGAAGCAATCCGAGGAACATACCTCAGAATACCGATGGAACCGCTTGACCCAGTTGTCCGACGTAATCTCTCCGCCGCGAAACATATTACCTTGACCATTCCTCCAGAAGTGACTTCCAATGTGTTGGTACATTTCGACCGCACCCAAGGTGCCACGTCGTTTGAAGCCATACACCGCTTCGTTAGCGTCGAGGCTTTGACGAAATTTATCTGACCATTTCAGCAAACTCTCTGGGCGGCCCACTTTTATTGACCCGTTGCCTTGCACCGCGATCGCCTTTAGGTTCT
>DPMX01000224.1 GCA_003540955.1 Gammaproteobacteria bacterium | reverse complement strand
TATGGGGTTTCTGCAGCCACCAAGTTAGCTATGGTCCAGCGCGCCGATCCAGCGCGACCTCCTGGTGAGGTTAATCGACATAACAAGCACCCCATGGGCGCCTACAACGCGAAGGACAGGCAATTCGTTGATTGGGCGTGCGCAAAATTTCTTCGCGTGTCGTTCGGCTACAATTACAAGCGGTGGGAGTGAGTGGCTCTAGCCCATAGGGCAAAGTTCCTCGTAGATCTCGATCGTGTCAGCCTGCATGCGAGCAAGCTTATACGGATGTTCTGTGGGGACGGTGACCGGACCGCTTAGTAAGGAACAGGTGGTTTCAACCGCGGCAGAGATATCTCGTGGTGGCACCAGCCCTTGAGGAAACACCTGCTGTAATATCTCTCCGGTCCCTCCGTGATCGTAACCAATGACGGGCGTCCCGAGGCCAAGCGCCTCGATCGTTGTACGGCCAAACGCCTCTGGTTTTAGAGTCAGCGAATAGACAATATCTGCGACGTGCAGGATTTCTCGGAGATCATTTGACCGGCCGAGAAAGGTGATTTTTGCTTCAAGTCCGTGTTTAGCCGCGAGGGACTTTAACGTTGTTTCGAATTTTCTGTTCGACCTCGCAGCGCCACCCGCTATCAATCCGTGAATTGGTATCCCCTTAGCATCCAGTGCCTCAATAAGAGCAATAAACTCCTCCTGACCCTTCCAGCGGGTTAGTCGCCCCGGCAAAACGAGTAGTTTTTTGCCGTGTAATTCTGGGTGCTCCAACAACCAGCGTTTATGCCAAGCCGGTTTGGGGGTGAAGTCGGGCCGATAGCGGTTACCATCGATTCCACGGGGAACCACTCGGATTTTCGAAGCTGGCACTGAGGGGTAGTTGTTTCGAATGTAATCTCCAATGAACTTAGATATTGCGATAACGCGTTCGCCGGTGACCATAATGTTGCTATAGGCGTTGACTGTGTAGGGACCATGCACAGTCGTTATCCAGCGCGGTCGGCGTTGCTTTGATATGCCTGCTAGTGCACGGTATCCGACCCATGCCGGTAGGCGCGAACGAGCATGCACAATGTCGACCTCCTCATGTTTTATAATTGCGCGCAAGCGTCGGACACAAGATAGTGTTCGCAAACTTTTTTCGCCGATTGGGCATTCTATATGCGAGGCGCCAAGCGCTTTGAGCTCGTTGACCAGGAGACCACCGCCTGACACGACGATTGCTCGGTGGTTCCGCGCAACCAATGCGGCTGCAATCTCCAGTGTCCCACGTTCGACACCACCAACATTCAATGCGGGCAGCAGTTGCATGACGGTTATTGCCATATCGGGGCGCCGTGCTCTCTTGGTCGAGGATGCAACGACGTCGCTGCTCCGGGTCGGCGACAAACTGTCTTATGAGCTAACAAGTTGCCCGCATGACAAGAGGAAAGTCTGTGCGTAGTCACGGCGCCGAACTCGCGTGTAGTTGACGCGAAATTGGATCCCAGCGTTCTAGGATGATCGCAGCGCAGCGATCAGCTTCGGCTAATCGTGCCGGCGCTTGGAGTTCCGCGCCGCGGCGCCAGTCGGCGTATTTTGTGATTTGTTTTCGGCGAGAAAGGTCAGCAACAATCGTTGTGATTCGATCTATGCGCCTTGCTGGCATTTCGATCGCCCCTACAGCTGCGCCGCTTGTGATGGCTTCAAAAATCATCGACACACTATCGCTACTTACCCAAACGACATCCGAACGCGCGAGTTGCGCGGCCACGTTGTTTGAGGTGGACTCCTGATATCCAAGGAATGTAATATTATCCCCCGCTAAACTTTGCAATGCTTCTCGTGTCGCGGCCGGTGTTCGTCGTGAATCGGAAATGACCCACAATTTCGCTCCATCGGCTTCCAAGATGGCTCTAATTTGCACAATTAGATGTTCTTGGTCCCAGCTATAATGATCGGACGGTCCGCCAATCAGAATGAAACCTTGATTACCCTGTGACGATGTTGGTTCTATGTCATTAAGCACGCCGTCAGTGACGATCGAGCGCGGTGTCGCCGTCGCTTGATCATGTCGTGGTATCAAGCAAAGGTCGAAAAAACAAAGTGGAATATGTGGTTTCATTAGGTAGATGGTCTTTCCGCCGCGTGACCGTTTAACGTTCAACATCGGCCACTGACACGCGCTTCCGGCGCCGATAATGAGGTCCGGTGCTGGCGCGTCTTTAGCGAACGGTAATTGACGAGCTAGAAAATGAAAGGGAGAGATGCGTTGATCGTGGACATCAAGTGTT
The DNA here is from genome assembly GCA_003540955.1 of Gammaproteobacteria bacterium. Classification (GTDB taxonomy): domain Bacteria; phylum Pseudomonadota; class Gammaproteobacteria; genus UBA11873. The sequence goes on along the minus strand of DPMX01000224.1, from coordinate 4,578 downwards.
ACTAATTCGACGGGCGTCATCTCGGCGAGAGCTCGAACCAACCCTAGGCTTTGCCGGTCATGCCCAGGTTTGCTGTCACACAGTCGCCAAATCACCAACATATTTTTGCCGTCGGGGTTTTGGTTTTGATGCGCCGTTACACCACCGTCAGCCAATCGCTATAGCCTTGGTGGCGGCCTTCCACGAGATCGAGGTAACTTGATTGAAGCTGCTGTGTCACCGGCCCTGGTGAGCCGGAGCCAATAGTCCGATTGTCTAGCTCTCGAATTGGTGTGACCTCTGCAGCAGTCCCGGTGAAAAAGACCTCATCGGCGATGTAGACTTCGTCTCGGGTGATCCGCTTTTCAACTACCTTGTAGCCTTCTTTGAGTGCTAGTTGTAATATGGTGTCCCGCGTGATCCCCTCTAGTGCCGACGTCAGTTCGGGTGTGTAAATAATACCGTTACGTACGATAAAGATATTCTCTCCGCTACCTTCAGCGACCATGCCATCGCTATCTAGCAATAGCGCTTCGTCATACCCGTCGCGGACCGCTTCTTGCAGGGCAAGAATCGAGTTGATGTAATTACCGCAAGCTTTCGCCTTACACATGACACTATTAACAAGGTGTCGAGTATACGACGACGTTTTGATCCGGATTCCCTGCGTCAGCGCGCCGGAGCCTAGGTATTCGCCCCATACCCACGCCGCAACACTCACATGAACAGAGAGGTTCTCTGCGTGTAAGCCCATTCCTTCAGATCCGAAATATACCAACGGTCGGATATAGGCAGTGTCAAGATGATTCTCAATAACGCTATCAAGACATGCCTGACGAATTTCATCGCGACGGTAAGGAATCGACATCTCTAGGATGCGCGCGGTGTCAAATAACCGCCGTAAATGGTCGTCGAGGCGGAATATCGCCGTGCCAAGTTTCGTTTTATAGGCGCGAATTCCCTCAAAGGCTCCGACACCGTAGTGTAGTGTATGCGTCAAAACGTGAACTTGGGCGTCGCGCCACGGCAACATTTCACCGTCCATCCAAATCACGCCGTCTCTATCGGCATAGCTCATTTTTCTTCTCCCTAGGACACTTCCTGCTTGCCCAACTGGTTCAACTTATTGCGTTTCAAATACGTTTTTCCAAAGTTTCGTTACCGCCGTGCGATGCTCACGAAATTTCGAATCGTTAACTAGACTGCTAACCTCCTGCAGCGTGCATTGGTGTATTTCTGCACGATAGGCAACATAAGCATCGTGTAATGTTGCACCACCCTCCGCGCTGAGGAATTCAAGGCGGGTGAGAACCTCAAGCAACCGTAGGTTATCAGTAAATGCAAGAAGTTCGTGTCGATCGTGAGCCCAACGAAGAACCTTATATTGCACCATAAATTCGATATCAGTGATACCTCCGACGCCTTGTTTTAAATCGAAAAAGTCTGCGTCTGAGCGATCGAGCTCCGAGCGCATGCGCTCGCGCATTTCGACAATCTCGGCCCGTAGTTTTTCTGGTTCGCGAACCTGGGTCAAAGTTTCATCGCGGATACGGTCGAATTCTACGGCCACCTCAGTTGCACCTGCGATTGTGCGGGCCCGGATTAATGCTTGATGTTCCCAGGTCCAAGCGCTGTGTTGTTGGTATTCCTTGAAGGCTTTTACGGAACTCACAAGCAGTCCGGACGAGCCGCTCGGGCGCAATCGTGTATCCACCTCATACGCTCGACCGGCCGCCGTTTGGGTGACTAAATAGTGGATGATACGTTGCGCCAAGCGGGTGAAGTAGACATTGTTATCTATGGGCCGCGATCCGTCGGTTACTTGCTTTGTGCCACTTCCGTTGTGAATGAAGACAAGGTCAAGATCTGATCCATATCCAAGCTCGAACCCGCCAAGTTTGCCATAAGCGATGACGGCAAACGCCACTTTTCTCGAAACTCCGTTCACAACACAATGTGGTTCACCATGTTTTTCTTGCAAAATTTGGGTTGCTCTTGCGAGCACGTGGTGCAATAACGCCGCCGCAATAAAAGATAGCTGGTTACTAACCTCGGCAACCGGGAATTGATCCATCATGTCGCTTGCGGCGACCCTTAACACCTGTTGGTTTTTGAAATCGCGTAAGGCGTCCATGATTTTCTCAATGTCGTTAGGAGCACATGCCGCAAGCGTGACCTCCAGTTGACCGACAAGTTCATTAGAGTCTGGTGGGGCGAACAAAATCTGTGGATCCAGAAGCTCATCAAGCAACAAGGGGTGCTGTGTAATTTGTCGCGCAATCCATGGGCTTCTATCATATAAGTCGATTACTCGACACAATGCCGTCGGGTGATCGGCAAGTAGCGAAAGGTATACCGAGCGGCGTGCTATCGCCTCAATTAGCTCAGCCAAGCGCGGAAGTGTCTCGACGTGTGCAGTGCGCTCGGCCGCCATCTCGATGAGCCGCGGCATAACCAGGTTTAGACGTTTGAATGCCTCCTGACTTAGTCGCGCTAAAAACCTTGGATTCCTCAGGCGCTCGATGAACTCATAGCCCATGGTCGGGTCGCCGAAACCGAGAGTCTTTAGGCTACTTAAGTCTCGCTCCTTATTTTCCCACAGGGCCTTGGCAAGAGAGCGCTCCACGTTGGTCGCTTCGTCTGGCCCTAACAGTTCGCGGAAACACCGTTGCACATTTTCTCGGTGTATATTTAAATCTCTGATGAACGCGCTATAAGAAAGGTAGCCCATACCGAATGCGAGCCGCTGTTGTTCTGTACTTTCATCTGGCAATTGGTGGGTTTGATGATCGTAGACTTGCTGCAGACGATGCTCTGTTTGCCGCAGGAAATAGTAAGCCTTTACAAGTGCGCGGGCGTCGCGACGGTTGATGAGCTCGAGTTCGGTGCAGGCTTTGACGACAGGTATAATTCCGCGTTTTTGGAGACGAGGCTCACGGCCGCCGCGAATCAGCTGGTAGGTTTGCCCAATAAACTCAACTTCTCGAATTCCACCTGGTCCAAGCTTTACGTTGTCGTCAAGATTACGACGCGCGACCTCGGCATTAAGCAATGCTTTCATCTCGCGAACCGCGCTCAGTGCCCCGTAGTCGAGATATCGGCGGTACACAAAAGGCTGCAACACGGCCCTTAGCCTGTCTTGCTCTAGGGTTGTGCCAGTAATGATCCGAGCCTTTAACAGAGCGTAGCGCTCCCAATCTCGACCGTGCAACTGGTAGTAATGCTCCAGGGCGTCAAAGCTCGAACTTAACGGACCACTTTCCCCAAACGGACGCAGCCGCGTATCCACACGAAAGACAAATCCATCCGCGGTCTTTTCATTAAGCAATGCGATGAATTGTTGACCAAGCTTGTCGAAAAATTCTTGGTTAGAAATTTCTCGGCCACCGCGGGTGGAGCCGGCTGCGGCAAAGGCGAAAATTAGGTCGATGTCAGAAGAGAAGTTAAGCTCGTTTGCGCCTAGTTTTCCCATTCCAATGATGCTCATGGAAACGGGCGCGCCGCCTGTTGTATAAGGTCGCCCAAACCTTTTTTCCAGTTGCCGAGTAGACCAATCGATTCCGCAAGTTATGCAAGCATCAGCAAGGTTGCTAAGTTCACGAGTTATGTCGGCGACATCAACGCCACAAACGATATCTCTCCAAGCAATCCGGGCAAGTTCGTGATTTCGAAAACGTCGCATAAGGGCGTAGGCTTCAAATTCTTCGGCCATCGCTAAACCGTCTGCTAACTTTCCAAAATAATATTGATTTGGTCGAGGTAATACTTCCCCGCTAAGAATTTCATCGATGAACCATTGCGGGTCGCCAACAGCAAGCTCTGCGATAAAGGGGCTCGCAGTCCAGGCTGCTTCGACAATTTCAAATTTCTGGCTAGAGAGATCAAGAGCACGCGCTCGGCACTCCTCGACAAAGCGATCTTGGAGATGCTTTGTTTGCCGGCGCAATACCTCGGGGATTGGATGGCTTGGTTGTATCATCGAGCAAGGTTAGTTGCTGTACATACGTCAGTATGAATCTGTAAGCTTCTCATCCCAGTAACAACCCATGCGCGCCATGCTGGTTTTTAACGTTTAATACTCGGTCAACGCCATTTTACCAAGATTTAGACGGTGTTCTTATTGGTCGAGGTTGTAGCCTACGCTTAGCGATTCCCGACGGTATTTTTAATCCTAGCACTCAATTAGCCGTCTATTAGCAGACGTCTAATCTTCACGCCGATAATTTCCTTCTATGGTATGCGGTGGAGACTGATAGGCGCGGGCGTTGGCGCGCATTCCTGGTCGATTTAGAAAATGGCACAATAAGAATTTTGCTGCTGGTCGGCGGATGCTCGGCACCAACACTATAAAGCCAATGACATCTGTAAGGAATCCTGGCGTCAGTAGTGTTATGCCGCTTAATAACAAAAGCACGCCCTCTACCAATTCAACCGCGGGCAAGTTTCCTGCTTGGGTCGCAACGTGCGCTTTCGAGAAGGTGTGTAAACCTTGCAAGCGCAGCAACCACATGCCAATTAAGGCGGTTATGATAACCATCAGCACAGTGTTGCCGGCCCCTATCATCTGGCCGACCGAGATCAAGAGGTACATTTCTAGTA
>DPMX01000353.1 GCA_003540955.1 Gammaproteobacteria bacterium | reverse complement strand
AAACGGCAGTAGCCCGCTCACCCTCCTCAACTGGCAGCAGATTGACCAGATTGTGTCCCTGCGCGTCACGCCCTTGCTCCGGCAATTCATACGCCCGTACCCGGTACACCTTTCCCTTGTTGGTAAAAAAGAGCAGATGGTCATGCGTGTTCGCTACAAGAAAATGCTCGATAATTCCCCCGGTCTTACTCCGGAAACCGCGGATACCTTTGCCTCCACGCCCCTGACGCCTATATGTGTTTGCCGGAACACGCTTGACGTATCCGGCAGAAGACATCGTCACCAGGCAATCCTCGTCGGCTACCAAGTCTTCTGCATTAAAGTCCCCAGCCGACCCCTTCCTAATCTCTGTTTTTCGTTCGTCACCGAACTTTTCAGTTACCTCGCGTGTTTCAGTCCGAATAATCTCCAGAATTCGAGCTTCGTCAGCCAATGTAGCCTTCAATTCCTTGATATTTGCCCGAACCGACTTGAGTTCCTCCAGAATTTGATCACGCTCCAAACGTACAAGCCGGCGAAGCTGCATATCCAGAATGGCATTCGCTTGTATCTCAGTGAGTCCAAACCCCTGCATCAATTCATTCCGAGCCGACTCTGTGTCGTCGGCCGCACGAATAACTTTAATCACATCATCAATCTTCTCGAGAGCAATGGCATAGCCCTCAAGTAAGTGTTCGCGGGCCTCCGCTTTCCGAAGATCGAACGCTGCACGACGACGTACAACGATTTGTCGATGTTTCACGAACAGTTCAATAAGTCGACGTAGAGAAAGTTGCTCAGGCTGACCTACGCCGGCGTGCTCACCTTCAGGCATTTCATTTGGAACTAAAGCCAGATTATTGATGCTAAAAGTAGTTCGAAGCGCCGTATGCTTGAAGAGCCTATTAAGGACCTCCCAAGCCGTCCCATCATGACGGTTACGCAACTCAATTACCACACGCATTCCATGACGGTCCGATTCGTCCCTTATATCTCGAATATCCTCAATAACCTTGTCGCGGACTAGCGTGGCGATTCGTTCCACCAGATTCGCCTTGTTAACCATGTAGGGCAGATCATGGATAACCCACGCGTCAGTATTCCCCCGGACTTCTTCCTTCTGCACATCGGCTAAAACGGTCACCCGCCCCCGCCCCTGCGTATACGCCTGTTCTAATCCATCGTCATAAACGATCCCACCCGTCGGAAAATCGGGTCCTTTGACATTTCGCATGAGATCACGCGAGGAAACCTCGGGGTCATCAATGTACTGCTCGATCGCGCGCCCAATTTCACGCAAGTTGTGCGGGGGCATACTTGTAGCCATGCCAACCGCAATACCTGTCGCTCCGTTAACCAACAAGTTAGGAATTACAGAAGGCAAAACTTCCGGCATCTCCGCACTACCGTCAAAATTGTCTACAAAATCAACCGTGTCGCGATCAATGTCGTCGAGCATAGCCGCGGAAAGCTGGGTCAGACGTGTTTCGGTGTACCGCATCGCCGCCGCAGGATCCCCATCCACGGATCCGAAGTTCCCCTGGCCATCAACCAGGCAATAACGCAACGAAAAATCTTGTGCCATGCGCACAAGCGCGTCATACAGCGCCTGATCACCATGGGGATGGTATTTACCCATCGTGTCCCCAACAATACGAGCCGATTTTTTATAGGCAGAGTTCGGACTTCCTCCCAATTCATCCATCGAGTACAGGAGGCGACGCTGGACGGGCTTCAGACCATCACGCACATCTGGAATAGCACGAGAAACTATCGTGCTCATCGCATAGTCGATATACGACGTTTCCATTTCCTTCGCGATATCTATGGATTCGATATCAACGGATTCAGCGGGATGTTCGTCCACTCGAGGCTCCTTTCAACTTTAGAGTTCCGACCGGGAAGCTTGAGCGTCACCATGGGATCCACCATGTTTTTCAACGAGGTGGATATCCATGATCCGCATATCCCGATCAACAGACTTACACATGTCGTAAACCGTTAACGCCGCAACAGATACCGCTGTCAAAGCTTCCATTTCGACACCCGTACGACTGACAGTTCGAACACTTGCCTCAATCACAATGGATTCGTCGCCTTCCGGACACAAGCTCACCTGCACACCTGAGATCGGCAACGGATGGCATAACGGAATGAGATCGGCTGTGCGCTTGGCTGCCAAAATCCCGGCCAAGCGCGCAACGCCCAGCACATCACCCTTCCGCAAGGTGGTATCTGCACCCGAAAGCTGGTCCCGAACCATCGCTAACGTCGAAGGGTTTACCATTACGCGACCACGGGCGACGGCGCGGCGATCCGACTCGGACTTGCTGGTGACATCAACCATCCATGCAGATCCGTCGGCATCAAAATGTGAAAGTTTTTCTGTACCCGAGACGTTTTCTCCGAAGGTTCATTTGGTTCGACCCTTAAGTCTTAAGTTTACCGTGTACAACCCCAAACCGATGCGATGACAGTAACGAAAGTCGACACTTCAAATCCCTCAGAATTATTTGGCCACCCAAGTCAGTACATGCTGCGCTTAAACCGAGCGTAGCCTTCAATCCTTCGTTCCCAATCAATCACCACTGATACTCAACTAACTTTTCTGGCATTATCCAGAGTATTCATGAAACCCTCTTCATCCCCTTCCCGTTCAAACCACTCAGAACCAGACATGAACCGTGGCACCTCCCTAACGTCAGGGGGCGGCTGCACCGTAGTCGGATTTGCCCTCGTGTCCACCGTGTTTGTAGTGGTGCTCATCATCGTGCTCACCTCACTTGGCGATAGCATCGGCCAAGGCTTACAAAGTCTTGTCGATCAACTGCCGGTGGGTGTCTAGTCCCGAAAGAAACACCTGTGACTTCTGACCAAGAAGAATCGATACCTTCCGAGTACCTGAAGCGCCTAACCACTAAAGGCCGTCGGGTGCTCTGGAAAGCAGAAGTTGAAGCTGCAATGCTTGGACATCCAACAATTGCACCTGAACACATTCTGATCGCGATTCTTCGATCACCTCAAACAGCAGGTGCTCGGGTCCTAAAGGAATGTCGAATTGATTTAGATACCTTGCGAGAATCCTTGTTGGACGCCATAACGCCCGGGGAAAGTAGTAACACGGGAAGACGTCCCCTATCCACACATGGAAAGAACGTATTACGAGCCTCTTCGCTAGCGGCAGAAAAAATGGGCGTTCGATTTATTGGCACAGACCATCTTTTACTGGCTGTGCTCGCAAACGGCAGTTCTTTAACTAAAGGGTCCCGAAACGCCACTCTTGTAAATTTTTTTAACAGGAGCAGGCTTGCGCTTATTCGGCATCGAGTTGAATCGGCATATCGACCCGAAAAACCAACTGCTAACCGCACCGCTCATCGCAGTCGGCGAGGCAGGGTTGGAGAGAGTCGGAAACAAAAACGTGATCCACTCGCGATGTTCGGAAAGGACCTTACCGCGGCCGCACGTGAAGGCTATCTGGACCCTGTCGTAGGTCGTCGATCTGAGACAAACCGCGTCATCGAAATCCTTCTTCGTCGACGAAAGAATAATCCCGTACTGGTCGGAGATGCAGGCGTTGGGAAAACGGCTGTTGTTGAAGGATTAGCTCACCAGATAGTTAACGGCAACGTTCCCAAAGAAATAGCCAAGCACCGTCTAATCTCGGTTAATTTGACGGCGATGCTTGCCGGGACAAAACACCGGGGAGACTTTGAGGAACGATGTAGAGGGCTCATCAAAGAAGTTCGCTCCCAAAACGACGTTGTTCTCTTTATTGACGAAATACATACATTAGTGGGAGCAGGTGGTGCTTCCGGTTCCCTTGATGCCTCAAACATGTTTATGGGTCATCTTGCTCGCGGCGAAATCCAATTAATAGGAGCAACCACATGGCGCGAATACCGTCAGAAAATCATTAGTGACAAGAGCCTGACCCGGCGCCTTCAACCAATCGAAGTTGACGAACCTAACACTGACGACGCTCTAAGAATCCTCGAAGCGTTGCGGCCAGTTTATGAGTCATATCACAACGTGAAAATAACTGACGAAAGTCTTAAGTCTGCCGTGCACCTATCTCAACGCTTCTTAATATCCCGACATTTACCCGACAAAGCTATAGATCTTGTAGATGAAGCATCCGCATCGGCAAAGGTTGCACTTTTAACTCCCCCAAATCGAATTCTGGAGCTTGAACGCCGTCTTCAAGAACTGAAAAATCCACCGACCAAAACACAACACTTGGAAAACAACACTAGCGCTGATAACCCTAGTATTTCCGAGGAGGAATCGAGTAACGCTGATCAGGATCCACCTGATCACCCCAAATCTTCCACGCCTACAGACAATATCCAACATGCCAAACAGAAGATATTTAACGAACTCCACGACGAGAGGGAAGCCTGGCGCGAAGAAATCAAGAATTCTGAACCGACAATTGGTCCGGAAGACATAGGGAAGATACTTGCCTCATGGACCAGTGTTCCGCTTGCCGCCCTTGACCATATGGAAACAGAAAGATTCTTAACTACCGAGGAACATCTTAAAAAGCGAATAGTTGGACAAGACAAAGTCCTAGCAGAACTGGGTAAATCACTTCGCCGTGCCATGGCCGGTATGCGTGACTTGCGTAGGCCGATTGGATCGTTTCTCTTCCTAGGCGAAAGCGGCGTCGGCAAAACGGAAACCGCATTGGGTCTCGCAGAATTCGTGACCGGGACTACTAAAAACATAGTACGGGTCGATATGTCCGAGATGTCAGAGTCACACAATGTGTCGAGACTCATCGGATCTCCACCCGGATATGTCGGTTATGAAGATGCGGGCCATCTGGGAGAAGCTGTCCGACGTAATCCGTTCTGTGTAGTCCTGTTTGACGATATCGATAAAGCCCATCCACAAACGTTGCAGGTGCTTCTTCAAATATTGGATGACGGCCTTATGAAAGACGCCAATGGCCGTGATGTGGATTTTCGGAACACTATTGTTGTGCTGACATCAAACTTTGGGGTGGAGTACGCCTCGGGACCCAACATTGGATTTCTTGAGAAGGCCGAATACGCTGGGAAAAGCGCTGTGTACGAAGAACGAGTGCGCCAACACGCGGTTAAACATCTGCCTAGCCCTTTGGTAAACCGTCTGGATCGAATAATAGTTTTCGATCCACTTGAAGCGGAATATATTCGGGAAATCGCACGGAGAGCCTTATCAGACGCCACCATCCGGGCTCAGCGTCTTAATGTCCTCTTGCACATATCATCCGAAGCATTGGATGCAATTGTCGCCATGACCATAAATCGGCATTCGGGAGCTCGTCCTGTGGCTCGCCTTATAAACAAATACGTCGACGACCAACTAGCCAACATCCTTTACAAGTCACAAATAGCAGGGCGAGAATTCGAACTCCAAGTTATTGAGGGACGACCCAAAATCATCGAAGTCTCAACGTCCATCGTGGAAAAATAAATAAGGCCAAGATCTAAATTAAATATCGATTGTGCTTCGAAGAACACCGACAAAACCAAAGATTTAGTCCCCACCCAGCCCTAACGAGCGCTAATATGCTCGGCAGGTCCCGATCGAGCAGGCCATTGTTTAGACATCGTAGGCTGCACATGCAGGACCATCCCGGCTCTTAAAGCCAAAACGTATGAAATCACGACCTCACATACCAGTTGATCTCTGGAATACATGTCGTAAGTGCGGGGCCATGCAGTATCGGCCTGAGTTTGAAGCTGCCCTCCGTGTGTGTTCGGCTTGCAACTACCATGATCGGATGGACGCGGGCGAGCGGATCGCTCTTTT
>DPMX01000114.1:5878-10046 GCA_003540955.1 Gammaproteobacteria bacterium | reverse complement strand
GTGCTCGGCGTCGACAAATGACCTTCTTAGGCTCACATCAGAGAGTCCGACGTGTAGACACGGCAGCAACGCCCAGCTCTCAGTCGCACTGAGTAGCAAGATTAGAAAAAGACTTCCGATTAGGAATTTCTGCATTGCTGTACAACGCAGTTGTCATACTCCGGTCACATACTTTTCTGATAATCCGCGCTTCCATACAGATGCGCTGGCGATCACCGCGTGCGTCAGCGGGGAAATTATTTACACGGAGATATTGAATGACGTCGATGCAATTACGCTCAATAGCGCTTTATTTCATATTCGCGGCTACGCTGTCGGCAACAACATTTAGCGCACTTGCAGCAGACCAAGCGCTGCTCGATATCTTGTTGGGCAACGGTGTTATCACCCAGGCCCAGTACGATGAACTGATGAAAAAGCCGCAGCTCACTAGTCAGGACTTTGGCTTGCCAGCGACAGATCTGGCAGTGGCGCCGACACAAGCCGAAAATATCGTCGATGAAAAAATCGAGAAGGCGCTGGACGAAAAGTTTGCCGCGCGCGACAAAGTGATTGACGACGATCTCGACAACACTATTCAGGACAAAATCGCAGCGAAAATTGAAAATGAATTTCCGGTCAAGGCAAGCTACAGCAAGAAAGGTTTCCGCCTCGAAACGCGAGGTGGTAACTGGCAAACAAATCTCCAGTGGCGCGCCCAACTACGTTACACGAACCCAACCTCTGGCGATCCGCGCCAACTGACGTCGTTTGATTCGGAAGCGGAAAGCACCTTTGAAGCACGTCGTTTACGAATGAAAATCGGCGGTCACGGTTACCGTCCGTGGCTTGGTTATTACTTCGAAGTCGATCTCCAACCGAGCCGTGATGTCGATGACAGTAGTTCGTCCGCCAGCGCGCGTGTCATCGATTGGCGCATTACCGCAGTCAAATGGGACTGGGCGGCGTTGCGAGTCGGGCAGTGGAAAATCGACTACAACCGCGAGCGGGTCGATTCTTCGGGGCGCCAGCAGTTCGTGGAGCGCTCTATCGTAAATCGGATTTTTACAATCGATCGCCAAGTTGGTGTGCAACTTCGTGGCCGATTCTTTAAGGGCACACCCGCAGAGATGCGTTATTGGGCAGGTGTTTTCACAGGTGAGGGCCGCGGGGTGCGCAACAACGACGAACACATGATGTACATGGCTCGACTACAATGGAACTTCTTTGGCCGGGATCTCAAGTGGCGCCAAACCGACGTCGAGTTTACGGAGAAACCCACGGGTAGCTTAGCCTTTGCGGCAGCGATGAACGAAGGTAGATGTACACGTTGGTCGTCCTCTGGCTGCGGAAATCTCGACGGTTATGAGAGTGCAACTAACGCAGTCCAAGGGCAGTTTAAAGTCAAGCAAATGATGCAGGAGTTCGCGTTTAAATGGCGCGGCTTTTCAGTCCAAGAAGAATTTCATTGGAAGACCGTAGATGACCGAGTCAACAATACCAGAAATGACTTTGTCGGCGCGTATGCGCAGACCGGGTACTTTTTTCAGAACCTCTTTCCGACTGTACCTAAACAGCTAGAACTGGCGTTCCGCTATGGATTCGTCAAGGAGCCAAATGAACTTGACCGTGCACTCGACAACCTTCGCCAGGAATTTACGCTTGGTGCAAACTGGTTCGTCGCTGGGCACAACAACAAATTCACAGCGGATTATTCATACCTTACGCTCGAGGATGAACTCTTTAACCGCAACCTCAACGAGAATCGCTTACGCGTCCAGTGGGATATTTCATTCTGATAGGTGCGTGAACGCTGCCATTAAATGATTGCGGACGGGAACTAGGCTCGCTATGGTGCCCAGCTACTTGGGCCGTCAAACACGCATCACGGTGATTTCACCATAATCAAACTATGCGCGACGGTCTGTTGTGTCGCGAGGAACCGCTAGACGGCCACGCGCGGTGGTATGCCCAAGTTTAAAAATCGTTTTCGCAATAAATCAGTTATGCTTTAGTTCTTTTGGCTCATCCTCAGCAAAGGTTCAACGTTATGCGCGGCACGATGTTTGCTCTATGTCTAATCTTATGTGCTTCAAGCCTCGCAGAGAGCGATTGGCACACTTGGGGGGCTGTTGTCACGACAGGTAATTTTCTTAGTCCTAATACCGGTATGGACTTTTGGATGGAAGGGCAAGGCCGATTCAATGATGATACGTCGCGATTCAACCAGGGAATCGTAAGAGCAGCGCTTGGTTATCGATTGGCACCACGAACGACAATTTGGGCAGGCTATGGGTTTATTCCGAACAATCCACGCAATCGTCGCGAAAAAGTGATCGAGCATCGAGCCTGGCAGCAACTAACGTGGCGGGCGGAGGATCCTATTCATGGGTTTTCACTATCGACTCGCACACGACTTGAACAACGAACGATCGAAGGTTTCGACGATTTGGGTTGGCGCTTTCGTCAATTCGTCAAACTGACATATCCGTTGCCAATTAGCGAGTTGCTCTATTTGTCCTTTTGGGACGAATTGTTTCTAAACGTAGACGATACGGATTGGGGAGCCGAAAGCGGCGTCGATCAAAATCGAATTTTCGGTGGTCTAGGGATAAGGATCGCGTCGCAAACAAAATTTGAAATTGGGTATATGCATCAGTTTGTCAAACGCGAACGGCGTGATGACGGACATAATCATATTTTGTCTTTTACCGTGCTACATCGTTTCTAAGACTTGTCACTAACTTCGCTCGTCCTTACGTCGGAGAAGTTACGGGGCCCGACTACTTGATTCATTTTCAAAGCAGACCTTGAGCAATTGACGATGGTTAATAAGGTTTGAATGTCCGAGTGAACGGTGGAGTATGATTAAGCCTGTCCTACTCGGAAGATGGTGGGTATGGCACCAACCTTCTCAGCGCGTTGTTTGACATTTTTGACTATTTTGAGTCAGAGTATACGGATGTTATTGGCCGATGTTCACGCAATACCGAGTCGCAAACAGTGGTTTTACGGGCTGCTAGCCGTATGTCTGCTCGTTTTTCAAACGGGCAATTTTATTCACGACCTAGACATTGCGGCGCATGATGAAAATTCGGAATGCGAAATTTGCGATTTGTTTGTCGTATCAGGCGATGACGCCGATACGATCCTCGCGACTAACGCCGCAATCGTTTTCGAATCCGCGAGTATCGAATTCACATCACTTGAAACTGCGATAGGTAGTGGCCGTGTTAATGCCCGTCGTATAAGAGCTCCTCCTTACCCTAGCTAACAACTTACTTCGACCTATTGCGCGAGGCTTCGCTGCCCGCGCACATCCGTATTGTTAGTTTTGGAGGACTTGTAGCATGCTTTGCTGCCGAAATTTTGTTTTACCGTTATTTTTTCTCGCTACTGTCGCATCTTATGCCGACGACGAGCATCGCCATCCGCATCATCAATCTGTCGATGAAATCATCGTGACCGCCGATCCGTTGGCGAATGTTGACAGTCGTTTCGCAGCCCCTGTGACCGTGCTCGACGAAAAAACATTGCGCCGTGAATCGACTCGTTCTATAGGTGAGACGGTTTCAAATCAATTGGGTGTAAATTCTAGCGACTTTGGTGCGAGCGTTGGTCGGCCGATAATTAGAGGACTAGGGGGGGGGCGAGTTCGGGTGCTAGAAGACGGTGTCGGCACTATGGATTTATCCACCATTAGCGCGGATCACGGTGTGTCGATTGAAAGCATATTCGCGAAGCAAATTGAAATTTTGCGCGGACCGTCGACACTACTGTATGGCAGCGGTGCGAGCGGCGGCTTAGTCAACGTTGCGAACGGTCGGATCCTATCTAGGGTCCCGCAAGAAATAGAGGCGGACGCCTACGGACACTACGATACGGCTTCTCAAGGCTGGCTCGGCGCAGTCGAAATGAACGGGAGCATCGGAGATGCTATCGCGCTCCACTTCGACGGTTTAAAGCGCGACACTGACAGCATTGACATTCCTGGTTTCGCGGAAGTCGCGCCCGATGCGGATGAGCGCCCAGGCAAACTGTCCAATAGTGACAGTGAAAGCCACAACTTTTCCGGTGGCGGTTCTTTCGTCGGTACTCGTGGATTCATTGGATTCAACATTTCGCGCTTGGAGAACGAGTACGGCGTGCCGGGCGCGCACCACCATGAAGAGGAAGAGGAAGAGGAAGA
>DPMX01000114.1:0-5537 GCA_003540955.1 Gammaproteobacteria bacterium | reverse complement strand
GGAAGAGGAAGAGGAAGAGGAAGCCGGCGGCACGCGCATTGATATTGATCAAACGCGCTACGACGTGAAAGGCGCGTACGACTTTAGCTCCGGTTGGTTTCAGCAAATTAAAGGTCGATTTGCCTATAACGATTACGAGCATGCCGAAATAGAAGGTAGTGGCGAAATTGGGACGCTGTTCGAAAATCAAGCGTACGAGGGGCGCGCCGAACTTATCCACAGGCCGATAGGGCGTTGGGACGGCGTAATCGGGCTCCAATATCAGGACCAGGACTTCTCCGCTGTGGGTGAAGAAGCGTTCGTGGCGCCCTCAGAACGTGACGCTATTGCCGTATTTATTTTCGAGAAAGCAGACTTTGATAGTTTCCATTTAGATCTAGGAATACGCGGCGAGTTTCAAGACGCCGAGACTATAGCAAACGGAAATAGCGCGTCGCATAACTTATTAAGCATGTCGGCTGGCGCGACGTACGAATTTGCGCAGGTATTTGAAGTCGGCGTTAGTGGTGGTCGTTCGCAACGTGCCCCGACGCTCGAGGAGTTGTTTGCCAGCGGACCCCATCTGGCTAGCAACACGTTCGAGATAGGTGATGCGAATCTTGGCGAGGAAACTTCGCATAACGTCGATATTTTTTGGCGCAAAGTGCGTGGGCGTTACCGTTTTGATTTCACGTTGTTCTACAACGACGTGTCGGATTTTGTTTTCTTGCAGTCCGGCGACAGTAACGCCGACGGGAACGCAGATCGCGTTGAAAGTAATTTTTTACAAACTGGCGAAATTGTTGATGAAGATGACGCGCTTCTACTTGTCAATTCGGTGCAAACCGACGCCGAGTTTTGGGGCTTTGAAGTCGAGACTCGTATGACGTTAATTGATGACTCCCGAGGCTCTGTCGAATTGCGCGCATGGTCTGATTATGTTGACGGCGAATTGGACTCAGGTGGCAATGTGCCGCGCTTGCCGCCATTACGGTTTGGTGGGGGCTTGGAATGGGAACGCGGCCCGGCGTACGCAGGTGTGTCTGTGACTCGGACCACTAAGCAAGATGACGCGGCTGCGCTTGAAACCGATACCGATGGCTACTCGATGGTTAATATTCACGCGGGTTACACGGTACCGGTTGGAAACAATCGGTCTATTACGTTTTTTGCGCGAGGAACGAACCTAGCTAATGAAGACGCGCGCCGACACACATCGTTCGTTAAACATCTTGCACCATTACCAGGCATCTCGGGTTTGTTTGGGATCAGGGCGAGCTATTAGCGCAGCTCGTGCAATGAGAAAAATTTGGTGTAGTTCAGTATCAGTCGTCGTCGACGTTCCTTCCCCCCGATGTAATGTCGACGCGGCTGATCAAATTCTGATATTCTCCAAACTCCACAGTCGCCTTTATTAGTCTTTTCCTAGTCTTGCTACTCAGTGCGGTTGAGAGCTGGGCGTTAGATGCCGGACTCCTTGATCGCAATCCGAACCTGCAAGTATGATGTTGTGCTTCTTCAGGGAAGCACAATAGGATGAACGATGCCCGAAACCAACAACCCTCACCACGTCGACTGGACACCGATCCGAGATGTCGGGAAAGCAGAGATACCTGTCTCTCGCTACGTTTCGGAAGACTACTATAACCGGGAGCAGGATCGTATCTGGGAACGTTCGTGGCTGATGATCGGACGTGAATCGGACGTTTCGAAACCTGGTGACTTCTTTACCTTCTACCTTCACGTCCTGAGTACACTGGTCATTGTAACCCGAGGGAAGGACGGCCAGCTGCGCGCGTTCCACAATGTTTGCCAACACCGTGGTGCGCAACTCAAGCATGAAAATTGCGGTAGCGCTAAATATCTAACCTGCAATTTTCACGGTTGGGTTTACGATCTAGACGGTTCGATCCGAGACGTGCCCCAGTCCGAGCAGTTCGAAAAACTCGACTATGACAAGCGGAAACTTAAGCCAATCCACCTTGATACTTGGGGTGGCTTTATCTTTATTAATCTTGATCCGGCTGACGAACCCGAACATACGCTCGCACAATGGCTGAGCCCGATGCCCGATCCGCTTGGCGAGTATTTCGCCAAGGAGAACTGGATTTGGCGAGTCGGCTGGAAAGGGATCTTTGACGCCAATTGGAAGATCATGATCGACGTACAGCTAGAGGGCTACCACGTCAACGCACTGCATTCCAAAACGATTGGAGGGGTCTTTGGTCCCGACCAGCTTCGCAACCTATCTTTTCCGGATATGCCAGGAATGCCGACCAAGCTGGAATTCCTTCGGCCGGACGTATCAAAAGACAAGAATTTTCGCGTTCCGATTCAAACGCCAGTTATGCGAGCAGCGGTGGAGTGCGGAGCCACCTCTCCGTTCACGGACAAAGACGCTTCTTCCAGCGGTATTCCGCTGCGTGCGAATCACTACCCCGGAGCGATAAACAGGCGTGACGATCCGCTTTGGATCTTCGACGACTATCAGATCTTTCCCAACGTCGTAATGATGGCTCAGACCGATCACATGTGGTTGCAACGCGTGTGGCCGATATCCCCCCATCGTACGGCGTGGGAGTTCGAGTGGTATTTCATCGACTGGCCCAAAAACTTCGGCGAATGGTTTGCATGGGAGCAGGCGTACTGCCATTTTCGAGATGTGACAACCCAGGACATGGTGAACGTTGAAGGAATGCAAAAGGCGTTTCGCGCGGGTTCGATCGACACCATGATCGTCTCCGACATTGAGGGTGGTGTACGAGCCTTTCAAGATAAAGTGACCCAGGTAATTGGCGAAAAATAAACCATTGCAGATCGGTCGACAAAAAGAGAGAGATTGACCATGACTGACTTCCATCATCTATCTGACTACATCGAGTCGTGGGGTCTCCCTACACGGGAGGCGCGCCTCGAGAAGCGGTTAGGAAGCACGCTCGAAGAACTTAAAGACTTTTATGATGCAATAAGTCCATACCTCGGCGACATCATCGGCTTCTTGAACCAGTGGCCCCTGGATAAGATCCCCGGAGAACACCGAGCTCTCGCAGACACCGCGTTGATGATGTGCGAAGTCGACAACCCAGTGAACAAGTGGCGCTCGCCTACGCTCGACGACGGCGTTGAACCGACGCGACTCGAGGTGAAAGGCAATCTATACGACTCGCCTCAGCTCGACGCAACGAAACGTCCTTAGAATAGAAATGGGGTCAGAACTGCTTAGTCTAAGTGACGCGACTCCCACGTCTGCCCCTTTTTACGTTTCGCTGCATTACCCAAAAATAACACATGGTTCGCGTACCTATTACGTCCCCGAGAGCGTGCTGCGAAGAACTACAAAGGATGCTGAGTAGAACTTCTACGAACCACACTAGTTGTCCGAGACATACGGCTTTAAAATTTTTGGCACATGAACCGATTGTTCGAATAAGGTCGCACAGATACTAACACAACAAGCAATTACCAAGGGGGGGCGATATGGCAATTGATGAAAGGTCGGCGAAAGGTGGAAATAAATACGTCGGTGAATTTCAGAATGGGAATATGCATGGACAAGGTACATTTACATACCCTAATGGAGATAAAAAAGTTGGAGTTTGGGAGAATGGAAAACCTCTAGATAATTAGATAATTCATGTTTCGTTTCAAACAGTTTTTTATTTTATCATCTATATTATTTCATTTTAATTGCTCTTTTTTTAAAAAAAATAAAATTAATATTTATTCTAATTCTTTATCTGGAAAAGTTATTTATTTTTCTAAATTGGAAGAGGGTTATAAACGTAGTAATTCATTTAATAAATCTTGGTCTAAATTATATTCAAAACGATTCAAACCTTATCATCGTTTCAAAAATAGGAAATATAGAATTGCTGGTTATTATAATCAGTTGGATGAAAGTTATATTGTTATAGAAGATGAAAAAGGACGAAAGTTTAAGAAAAAAATTGAATCAGTAATTGATTCATTAATTTCACTACCCAGTTATATTTTTTTTGAAGAAAGAAAGAATGAAGCGGAAAAATTAATTGGTGAAACTATTTGGTTAAATGATACTAAAGATAAAAAACATTTTTATACATTCAGTAATTATAATTTTAAACGATTTGAGACTGTAAGAGTATTAAAAATAATAGATTTTCAAAATAGTAATAATGATTATCCACTATGGTTAAAAATACAATCAAATACAGGTGAAAATGGGTTTGTCAGGTTTAACGGAAAAGAAGGAAAGACTGGATTTAAGGATCACTATTATATATCAAATCCATTACCAAAAGAATGGGGTAAATCATTAATTAAAAAAATTGTAGCTGGAGAATTAGAATTAGGTATGACAAAAAAACAAGTCAGAGTCACTGTTGGGAACCCTGAAAAAATTAATATTACTTCCAGTAGACACGGAATTAGTGAGCAATGGATATACAAAAACCATAATGGTGAAAATATTTTTTATCAATTCGAATATGAAACATTGACATATATTAGCAAATGATATTTATTGGGTTTAGATATAATTTAGAAAACTAGGGTATTATGAAACACAAAAACAAAATACTGTATATTTTTTCTTACATCCCAATGATAGTAAATCTCGCATTATCAGATTCTCTTAGCTATTACGAACATTTTAATATTGGAGTACAGTATTACAAAGAGCGTAGGTATAAATTAGCATTTAATTGTTTTAGTAATATCTATCTTAATATAAGGAATAGCGAAGATCCAGCTGCACAATTATTTATTGCAAAATCTTTATATCAACTAGAGTTTATAGATGATGCAAAAAATATATGTAAAGCATTATTAAACAATTTCCCTAATTCTCCTTATGATGTTGATATTTATTTATTATTAGGCGACATTGCACTTGAAAAAGGGAAAGTTAGTGTTGCGTTACAAAATTATTTATATGCTAGACCTCTTGTAGATGATTTATTATATGTAAATGATATAGATAATAGAATTTATAGTTGTATTGGTATTGGTTTAGAGAGAGACAAGCTTGAAATGTTATTATTTAGGGAAAAAAATCCATTTAACCGTTCAATAATTAATTTAGCCAGATCTTATCAAAATTGGGTAGATGGGAATATTTATGATGTAGAGATTTTTATTAAAGAAATTAATCCATTTTTTCTTCCAGGACGTTTTGCAAATTTATATGGTAATATGAAAAAATATTCTAAAATGGGTAATTCCAATCCTATTACTATAGCTGTATTAATTCCTTTATCTGGGATAAATAAAGATAAAGGTTATTCCTATTTATTAGGTCTTTCAGAATATTTAGATTTAGATGTTAGTACAAATTTTATTCGATTTATAGTTTATGATACGGGTGGATCCGCAATCAAAACATTAGATATAATGAATAATTTAGAGTTGAATAAAAATATTTCTGCTGTTCTAGGTCCTATAACAACAGAAGAAATATTTATATTGGCAGGAAATAATTCAAAATTACCAGTTTTAGTACCAATGTCAGCTTCCCCAGGTTTATCAGATATAGCAGAAAATTTATTTTTTCTCTCCCCTTCCTATAAGACAATTGCAAA
>DPMX01000229.1:5882-15057 GCA_003540955.1 Gammaproteobacteria bacterium | reverse complement strand
TCTTCACGGGTCACTAAGTTCATGCGCTCGAAACTAGATTCGAGTATGACCCGCACATTTTCCCGTATCTCGTCCCGTAGTTTTTCGGTCCCAACGGGGATAACTTTAGCCACGTTTTCAACGATTTCTTCAATCTTTCTCAACTCAATCAAATCTAAAGCTCCAATTCCGATGCAATTTATCGGCGTTCAAATCGGGTAAAAAGTGAACATGCCTCAGGCTGCGCCAATTACAGTTAGATTATACCCCGACGAGGTAAAATAAATTCAAAGAAAGTTAAATCCGCGAAAAATTTATTTTGATGGCGGCAACATGCTCGCGGATTACCCACGAATTTTGTACGATGTTAAGTTCCTAGGTTCATGTGGTGGCGTGTGGATCGCTTTATCGCACTATTCTGATTCAGTACGTTGCAGAGTATTGTTCGCTAATGGATTGTTTTAGGGATGTTAATTCGAGTTGGCACCGTGATTCGAGCAATCGGTTGATTAGTCGTCGTTTTGGAGATGAAGTAGTAAGAAGGGTGTAATGGGGTGAAACTTGTAACGGCGATTATCAAGCCATTTAAAATGGACGACGCTCGAGAGGCTTTGGCGGCGGTCGGTGTGCAAGGAATAACTGTCACGGAAGTTAAAGGTTTCGGGCGCCAAAAAGGACACACCGAGCTTTACCGAGGAGCCGAGTATGTCGTCGATTTTCTTCCAAAATCCAAACTAGAAGTTGCCGTGAGTGATGACCAGGTTGAGGCCGTCATCGCGGCGATCACGAAAGCGGCGAGTACTGGCAAGATTGGAGATGGAAAGATTTTTGTACAGGAATTAATAGAGGCGATCCGGATCCGAACGGGGGAGTTTGGAGCTGAAGCCCTTTGAGTGGCGAAAACCACTCAGTAGTTTCAAGGTATCAACGGCAACTCTATAGGAGGATGCGGAGATAGCGGTGCCGACGGGTGTGCTGAAACAATTTTTGTTTAATTATACGGAAAGGTACCATTTGTAAAGGTCATGTAAAGAATGAACACAGATCTTTTGGGTTGTCTAAGTAACAATCGAGACAGGGGGAAGCGATGAAACTCGTGACTGCGATTATTAAGCCGTTCAAGCTTGACGAAGTGCGCGAAGCGCTTTCCGATCGAGGTGTCCAAGGCATGACGGTCACCGAAACTAAGGGTTTCGGGCGACAAAAAGGCCATACCGAGCTTTATCGTGGCGCCGAATACGTTGTTGATTTTCTCCCAAAAATAAAGATTGAACTGGCAGTTTCTTCTGAGCGAGTAGACGAGGTGGTGGAAAGCATTCAGAGGGCAGCAAATACGGAATCGATCGGCGACGGAAAGATTTTTGTGCAGGATTTGATTCAAGTGATTCGTATTCGAACAGGTGAGACTGGGGAAGACGCACTCTAGCAATGTCATTATGGTCATTCATGTGGTCGGTCGAGCTACCTGAGCATGAGCTCGTCATGTTGTATCCGTCCGTTAACTCAGATGACTTAGTGCCAATCGGGGTGCCATCTAAAATAAAGCACTAGAGCTGACATGGAGGCGGAATGATGCGCATGCTTAATCGAGTAATGACTTTTCTTATGTTAGCCATCGGTTGCTGCGCAAATGCAAGTGCCGATGATCTCAATAGTGGTGATACGGCCTGGCTCCTTACTTCTACCGCATTGGTACTGTTTATGACTCTACCTGGACTTGCTTTATTTTATGGCGGTCTGGTCCGGAGCAAAAATGCGTTGTCGGTGTTAATGCAGTGCTTCACGGTTGGTTGTTTGATGTCAATGGCATGGCTTATTGTAGGTTATGGCCTCGCCTTCGGTGACGGCGGTGATTTGCAGCGCTTCATTGGACTTGGGAACATCATGCTGTCCGAGGTTTCGCGCGACGCAGTTCATGGGACGATCCCGAAATCCGTATTTGTAATGTTCCAAATGACGTTTGCGGTGATTACGCCGGCATTAATCGTCGGTGCATTTGTTGAGCGGATGCGTTTCTCAGCCGTGCTGTTGTTTAGCTTGTTCTGGTTGCTAGCTGTATATGCCCCAGTGTGTCATTGGGTTTGGGGAGGGGGGTGGCTTGGTGATATGGGCCTATTGGATTTTGCCGGTGGGACCGTGGTCCATGTTAATGCTGGTGTCGCGGCAATCGTAGCCGCTATGGTGCTTGGTAAACGCAAAGGTTTTCCCACGACTCCGATGCCGCCGCACAATATGACTTTGACGGTCACAGGTGCATCGATGTTGTGGGTTGGATGGTTTGGGTTTAACGCCGGCAGTGCTGGAGCTGCTAATAGTGATGCTGGTATGACAATGCTAGTGACGCATATCTCGGCTGCTGCTGGGTCATTGGCGTGGATCGCGGTCGAACGGATTAAGCACGGCAAGGCTAGTGTGCTCGGTGTCGTGACCGGAATGGTGGCTGGTCTTGGCACAATAACGCCAGCCTCTGGTTACGTTGGGCCGACGGGTGCTTTGATCATCGGTCTATCGGCTGGAGTTGTTTGTTATTTCGCAACCCAGGTTATAAAAAGATCCTTGAAGATCGATGACTCGCTCGATGTCTTTCCTGTGCATGGAGTTGGTGGAGCTCTCGGAACTTTGCTAGCGGGCATTTTTGCAGCTGAAAACCTCGGCGGTATTGGCTACGCAGATGGAGTCACTATGGGACATCAAGTCGGGATACAAGCAATTGGCGTCCTTGCGACGGTGATATGGTGCGGCGCACTGACATTTGTGTTGCTTAAAATTGTTGCGTTGATAGTTCCGCTCCGAGTTAGTGATGAGGTTGAAACGCAAGGCCTTGATCTGAGCGAACACGACGAGCGCGGCTACATACTTTAACCCCCTGCGATTTTTATACGGACCTTATATACGAGATCGAATGACTTTCTTTTGGTTAGAGTGTCTGGCGGATAGGGCGCCTCACAAAGGTATTCATATGGGTTGACTTGTGGTCTGTAAATCGTCGTAAAAATTGAAGCTGCGGAAGCACATTTTTCTGGATGTGCACGGAGTAGATCAGCCTATATTCTCGATTCTCATAAATTTCTCGAAGAGGGACGTAGCCGTCTTCCCGCGCTTAGACCAAATGCATCGTCTCACTTTTAGGGAAGGCTCTGTATGAGGTTTGTTGTAGATGTATAAGACCTAGGGGTGGGTGATACGGTGATGTCTTACAGGCATTCAACCTGTTATTGTGCTCCCGCAAGTCGCAAATGGGCTTGAAAGGGGAGTGTATGTACCGGCAAATCTTTCGAATTCAAGCGTAATTAAATTGATGGGTAAATGGTTTCAGATTCCACCGGGAGATCCATATTACTGTGTTGTTGGCTCGCCTATAGCCCATAGTAAATCACCCGATATTCACCTTGCGTTTGGTAAACAATTTGGTATTGCGCTCCGTTATCAACGGGTCGATGTTCCGGCGAACTGTTTCGCAAATGCGGTGACTGAGTTCGTTCTCGAGGGTGGGCGAGGGATGAGTATCACGGTTCCGTTGAAGGAAGAGGCCCATGTCGCTTTGGCTAAGCTTAAGCCTCGTGCGGCGCTAACGGGTGCCGTGAATATGATGACAGTAAATTCAGACGGGGTAACGATTGGCGATAATGTGGATGGAATCGGCCTTGTAAGAGACCTAACACGTAACCATGGGTTAAGCTTAATCGGTAAACGCATTCTTTTACTGGGCGCCGGTGGGGCGGCGCGAGGCGTGATCCCTTCGTTGTTGGAAGAGAATCCGGGCGAGCTAAATATTGTGAATCGGACCCTAACTAAGGCGGAAGACCTCGTGAGTCGTTTTTCTTCGCTGGGCTCGCTTGAGGCGTTTGACTACGAGAGCCTACCGAATGGTCCGTATGATATAGTCATCAACGCAACCTCCCTCAGCCTATCCGGTGAATTGCCTCCCCTAGGTGCCACGACTATCGGTTCTCTTACCAGTTGTTACGATATGATGTACACAATTGATGGTCGGACACGATTTTTGGAATGGTGTCGAGATCACGGCGCGGTAGCTTGCTACGATGGTCTCGGAATGCTGGTGGAGCAGGCTGCTAAGTCGTTCTCGATTTGGCATGGTGTAGAGCCCGATACTACCTCCGTCATTGCTACATTACGCTAGCGTTCCGGCTACGGAGGTATCCCGTGTATGCGGTCCATCATATCAGGTAGCCAGCGTATCAGTTCCGGGAAAGTGGCGACTAAAGTTAAAGTTGCTAGTTGCAATATTACAAATGGAACGATGCCGCGATAAATCTGTTGAATCTTTATTGACTTTGGTGCGACTGCCTTCAGATAAAATAGGGAAAAACCGAACGGCGGCGTGAGAAATGAGGTCTGTAAATTGATCGCAATAAGTAGTGCAAACCACAACATGTCTAGTCCTAACGCTGAGGCAATAGGCGTTAATATGGGCACAACAATAAAGCAGATCTCAACAAAGTCTAAAAAGAAGCCGAGTATAAAAATTACTGCCTGGCCGACGAGAAGGAAACTAATGTGGCCGCCTGGCATGGCGATAAAAATATCATGTACCAGACGATCACCGCCCATACCCTTGAACACCAACCCGAACGCCGTAGCACCAATCAGTATGATGAATACCATAGAAGTGAGCTTCATTGTTTGTAGGGTTGCGAGTTGTAAGGTGTCTCGGCTTAACCGGCGACGGAAGGCGGCCAGAATCAGTGCCCCTGTGCTTCCTATGGCGGCTGATTCAGTAGGCGAGGCGACACCAAAAAATATAGAACCCAGCACCGCAGTGATCAAAAACAATGGAGGGAAAAGGCTTTTTACTACTCGAAGTATGATCGGCTGTTGATCAAAAGACACGATAGCTGGAGCGCTTTTGGGATCCTGCCAAGCTTTAATCGCTATATACCCTGTATAAAGGGCGATCAAAATCGAACCTGGAACCACTGCAGCCAAGAAGAGAGATCCAATTGGGACGCCGACGACGTCCGCAAGTAGAATCAAAACTATACTTGGAGGGATGACTTGACCTAGAGTACCCGCGCTCGCGATAGTTCCCGTAGCAAGACTCGGAGAATACCCATGCTTTAACATTGCCGGCAGAGCGATAACCCCCATAGTGACGACCGTCGCACCGACGACCCCGGTCGTCGCTGCTAGTAGTGCCCCGACTATGATCACGGCGAATGCGAGGCCTCCGCGCATTCGCCCACATAGCATTGCCATTGTCTCGAGAAGCTCTTCGGCTAGGCCGCTTTTTTCCAATACGACGCCCATAAACACGAATAGCGGCACAGCGAGCAACGTGAAATTTGTCAGGATGCCCCAGATCCGTAGAGGTAGTAGATAAAAGTAATCGAAACCGAGCGCAACCGTGCCGAACAGTAAGGCTGTTGCACCTAGCGTGAATGCGACTGGGTATCCAATTAGCAGTGCGCTAATAGCGACTACGAACATGACTAGAGCCCAGATCTCCATATGTTTAAGCGGTCCGACGCAGTGCGGCGATCCGTTTTATTGTGTCCGCTACAGCTTGCGTGGCTAACAGAAGGAACCCTATAGGAATGGAGGCCTTTATTATCCAGCGATGGCTCAAACCACCTGGGTCGGGTGAGGTCTCTCGGTGGATGAAGGCGTCGTGTACGAACGGAATAGACGTCCAGACGATCATTATTGCAAAGGGGAGCAAGAACACTAAATTACCGAGAATATCTACAACTTGGCGATACCGTTCCGGCAAGTACGGACTTGAGTAAATAAGATCAACCCGTACGTGTTCGCCGCACTTTAGGGTATACGCTGCGCCGAACAAAATCACTAGTGCGAAAAAATGCCATTCCAACTCTTGCAATGCAACCGAGCCATCGCGAAAGACGTAACGCATCGTGACGTCATACAACGTTAGTACCACCATCGCTATGACCATCCACGCCGTCAAGCGGCCTGTGAGCTCACTTAGATTATCAAAGAACCGTACTATCGTATTTACCGGGCACTTAAGAATGGTCTGAGTCCTCTGCTGTGGTTCAGGCCTGTCGGGCATCGCATCCCGCACCCCGACGGCGTTGTAAGTTTTCGACTGGAATCGGGGAAAGCTCCACTTTTTTATGTGAATTAACGTCGCTCAATGACAACCAGGTCGCCCAACTGAGAATCGGATGGTACCCGACAGAACAAGTGATGACGAGTCGTTAGGTGGTGGACCAATGTGTTTACATGGGATACCCGGAAAGCCGAGAGATATCATAGCGTCGTGTTCTGGTCTCAGTGGCTTAACCGGAGGGATACCTAATGTAATCCCGGCAATAAAAAAGATATCGGAAGCGGCTCAAATTAGACCGATGAGGGGGCATCTGGGTCGGATGGTTGCACAGATCCGTTTAGTATTTTTGGTCAGCGATGGGTCGCAGTGTGGATCACCTTATCTCACCTTTGTACACAATCTAGTTTGCAACGCCGATAGAACATCGGGTTAGAGTAGGTCGACGATGTGAATACTTAGATCCCGACCCTAACTAGCTAATAAGCATTAAGGTTTATTATTTGTCTGATTCTTGCTCGATCTAGGAATTCGTCGAGCAAAATGGGCAGATTTTATTCAAGGCTTTGACTTATGCACAGTGTTATGCACAGAATTTGTGGGTAACATCTAGTAGGCTTAAGACTCAATAACTTAACTCGATATGCTTGTGTGCAGTAGAGGAATGTAACGCAACTTTACAAACTTCTACCCGACGGAAAGTGCGTTCGCGAGCCGGACATAGGTTTCGACATCGATTTCATCTGGACGCTGAGTAAGACCGATCCCGCAAGTTGTTAATACCTCATGGGACACTGTTTTACCAAGAGTGTTTTTGATGGTCTTTCGGCGTTGTCCGAATGCCTGACGGACGCTAGTTTCGAGGAGGGCTTCGGCATGGGCCGAGAGCGAGCTCAATTGCGGTGTAATTCGAACAAGTTTCGAGGTAACTCTCGGCGGAGGTTCAAAGGCGAGCGGGGGCACCTCGAAATATGGTTCTACTTGACTTCCGCTTTGGACCATCACGGAGAGTCGACCATAAGCCTTCGTTCCAGGTACGGCACACAGCCTGTCGACGACCTCCTTCTGCAACATAAAGGTCATATCTTGAATGGATGTGTGGTGCGATCTTAACTTGAGAATCAGTGGAGTTGAGATATTGTATGGAAGATTCCCGACTACTCTCACATGATCAGCTCCGATCAATTTAGCATAATCCACGTTTAATGCGTCTTGAATCTGGATTTTGAAATCCGGTTCATGCCCGAATTGGCTTCTAATTGCTCCTGCAAGATTTCGGTCTATTTCAATGACGGTAAGACGTACCCGGTGCTTCATAAGCGGCATCGTTAGTGCACCTCGCCCTGGACCAATTTCAACTATGTGGTCGGTTGGGCTTGGAGCTATTAGGTCAGTGATCTGTTGGATGACCTCTGGATCACTTAAGAAGTGTTGCCCGAATCGTTTACGGGAATGGGGCCTATTCACTGATCGCGCGTTTTTACGAGGTTGATGGCGGCAATCAGCGCGGCATACAAACTCTCCGAATTCGCCTTCCCGCTACCTGCAAGTTCGATCGCCGTACCGTGGTCGACCGAGGTTCGCAGGATCGGCAAGCCTAGTGTGATGTTGACGATTTCTCCGAAGCTAAGCGCCTTTACTACTGGCAGGCCTTGATCATGGTACATGGTAACGTAGGCGTCGATACAAGCACGAGTTCTTGGCGCGAATGCAGTATCTGCTGGTATCGGCCCCAGTATCGTAATCCCTTTGTGCTCCGCAGACGCAATGGCAGGTGCGATGATTTCCCGGTCTTCGTGCCCAAAATGTCCATTTTCTCCCGCGTGAGGATTTAAGCCACACACGCCGATACGGGGATGTTGTATATCGAATTGCCTTTTGAGTGCTTCGTCGACGACTTCGATAACATCCATCAAACCAGTTGTGGTTAGTGTTCTTGGAACATCGCTTAGCGCAATGTGGGTCGTCGCCAAGGCAACGCGTAGAGTACCCGAGACAAGCATCATCACCGGTCTATGCTCGGGGGTTAGGTCTTTGGCAAGGTGCTCCGTGTGCCCGGTGAACGCAAAACCTGCATCGTTGATTACACCTTTGTGTACCGGCCCTGTGACAATGGCGTCAACTTTACCGCTCTTCGCAGCAGCAACCGCGATATCCAGACACTTCATCACGTAGTCCGCGTTATTGACATCTAAAGTCCCAGGAATCACCTGTGCACCAGTGCGAACTGGCAGAACGACTAGTGAGCCGGGTTGGTGGGTTGGCGCTGTGCTGAGTTTGTCACATTGGATAATCCGTACTTCAAGGCCTAACGTCTTTGCGCGAGCGTCAATCACCTTGGGATCGGCTATACAGATTATTTTTGCTGGAATATTGCGTCCGGCTATGTTCGCGACGATGTCAGGCCCGATTCCGGCTGGTTCACCCGCGGTAAGTGCGAGCGTCGGTGGGGGATCATGGTTCATCTATACGCAGTTCTACGTAGGCTTCATCGCGAAGCCTGCGTAGCCACGATTGGTAACTTTCGTCTGTTTTACGCTGGCTGATTGCGGATCGCGCTTTCTCACGTTTTACGTCCTCTGTGCCGTCGTAAGAGCGACGGTCAAGCACTTGTAAAATGTGCCAACCAAAGTCTGTTTCGAACGGAAAGCTAATTTCGCCAATTTCAGTGTAAAGCATCACTTCCTCAAACTCAGGCACCATCTGCCCTTTATTTACCCAGCCGAGCGCACCGCCGTCGACTGCGGATCCACGATCGTCAGAATTTGTACGCGCTAGGGTTTCGAAGCTTTCTCCAGAATCAAGACGTATCTTGAGTTGGTTTGCGCGATTTAGCGCTTCTAAATCGGAGACAATCTCGCTGGTCGAAATAAGGATATGGCGGGTCAAAGTTTGTTCTACGAGCACCTCTTCGCCACTTCGGCGATCGGTCAATTGGATAATATGATAACCGCTCGGGCTAGTGATTATGCCACTTGTCTCTCCTATTTCCATGTCACGTACAAAGCTTGAAAATAAACTTGGGACCTCTTCCGAGCGGCGCCAGCCCAAGTCGCCTTTTTCAAGCGCGTTTTGCCCGTCAGACGTTGCGAGCGCGACGTCACCGAAATCCGCACCGCCACTTATTTGACTGATTGCTGCCTCGACTCGCTCGCGAGCCTCGAT
>DPMX01000229.1:3430-5581 GCA_003540955.1 Gammaproteobacteria bacterium | reverse complement strand
CTCGCGAGCCTCGATTTTTTCTGTATTCGTCGCGTCATACGGGATCGAAATTAGAATATGAGCGATTCGGACCTCAATATCGCTATCGGCTTGATAGAACTCATTATTGAGATAGTTTTTAATTTCACTTTCCGTGACGTGTACTCGACGATCGACTTCCTGGCGTCGCAGTGAAGCAACCATTATCTCGTCGCGGATTTGCTCGCGAAATTCTGTAAATTGATATCCATCTGAGATCAAGATCTCCTTGAATTGAGGGATACTAAGTTGGTTTTTATCGGCAATGTCCTGGATTGCCGCTTCCACGCGTTCATCCGGGACTTCAACTCCGGATTCAGCGGCCTTTTGTATCTGGATTTTCTGGAGTATTAGGCGTTCCATGATCTGCCGTTCCAGTACGGTTGTGGGAGGGAGGGACGCGCCTTGTTGACGAAGTTGCTCACGAACACGGCGTAATTGGCTATCGAGTTCACTCTGCATCACGACGTCTTGATCCACCACGGCGATAATCCGATCAAGCTCCGTAGCGGAATGAGCAGAGAAAGCGACCAAGCCGTACCAGGTAAGTAGTAAATATCGAGATAGGTTATGCATACACATCAATAGAATGACGAGTCTTATTGCTGGTACTGTCCTAGCGCTGGCTCCGCGTCATTTTCGAAGTCTGAGTTGCGCTCCAGTTTAACCTAGTTTTGCTAGCGGGATGATTATTTTGATGGTCAATTGCATGACTTCTACCTTTAATTTGATAATCTTTATCGGAAGGCACCCTGAAGCGCTATTTTAGAACGGTAAAATCTTCTTTTAGGGAAATTGTACGCCAACAGACTTATCTGATTCGTTCTCCATCTTTAGATCGTAACCGAGGACGCAGATCGCGGTATTGTGGTGCTTTGCCACTTGATGTGGAAACCCGTTGATGACTATCTTCGTGAGCACACGTGGTTTAAAAATTACTTTGGTAGCCGGGGATGCTTTTGCGCAAGAATGAGTCTGTTCTACGACCGTAACCTGCCAACCCTTTAAACTCGATCTGTAGAAATATACCAGTATCAAATTCACCTTCGGTGTTGCGAATAAAGCGTCTCCCTACTAGGCGTGCGCCCCAGCAGCAGCTCTCTAGTTCTAAGCCGCCGACCAGCTCGAGCGTTCTATTTTTTTCAAATGAGTAATTCCATCGGCCGAGCAAGCTCAGCATATTATTTACCGGAACGCGAAAGGATACGTCACTCTGTTCGACATCTCTGATTATATTGCGTCTGCGATGATAACTCGCGTTCGCTACGAACTTAGAGCCGCTGGGGCGATAGCGTACGCCGTAAGAGGCTCTCTCGGTGGTTGAGTTGTTCGGGTTGTACTGCATAACGGCGCGCGCCGTTAAACCATTGCCGAGATTTGTGGCAATCTCGCCCACAAGGTCGGACACGCTGTCTTTATTTGTTAACTGCCCGGGCATAGTAATTTCGCGGTTTT
Source organism: Gammaproteobacteria bacterium (assembly GCA_003540955.1). Lineage (GTDB taxonomy): Bacteria > Pseudomonadota > Gammaproteobacteria > UBA11873. The sequence goes on along the minus strand of DPMX01000229.1, from coordinate 4,108 downwards.
CGAAATAGTAAATTTGGCCCAAGCTTGCTCGCATAATTTCCACGCCAGATTTTAGACTTAGCAAACGTGTTGTTGCGGCGAGCGTTAGTTGATTGGCGTCGCCGATTCGGTCGCCTCCGGCGAATCGGTTCTCAAGAAAAAGATTCGGGAACGACAGGTTATACAGTCCGGTGTCGAAAATAGGCAGGTCGTCTTGACCGTCTTTCGGGACATATAAGTAGTAAGCTCTAGGTTCCAGCGTTTGCAACATCGAAGTACCAAACAAGTTTATCGTTCGTTCCGCAAATAACTTAGCATCGATGCTAGCTATCGGGACACTAATTGACTCGTGTTTGTTTAGAGCACCTTGATCGTGCAGGAAATATTCTGTATGTCGAACTGAAAGTTTTGGGACAACTATGGCATAAGTTTTTATAAAGGGATAAATCACGCTAGGAGTCACCGATAGGCGTGCTCCTGAAACGCTGCCGCTTCGATCAAAATATGTCGTCTGAGCCTCGAGTCCCGGGATCAATTGCAAATGTCTATAGGGGAGAATTGACTGAAAACGAATTTGCGGCAATCGTTTATAAGGCCCTGAAATGGAGGGCGTTGAGTCATCTACCTTCTGATGACTTTGCATCACTCCCCATAGTATAAATTTTTGTTGTCGCCAATACCTGAGATTTATACTCCTAT
>DPMX01000229.1:0-3133 GCA_003540955.1 Gammaproteobacteria bacterium | reverse complement strand
TGAGATTTATACTCCTATCCAAGTAACGTTGACTTGTAACACTAAGGCTGCGGCCAAAATCTTCGAAATAGTGTGCATCGGACACATTTTCAACATTGGAGCGTAAGATACCGTTCCGGTTATCGAAATATGATCGGTGTCGGAACGAAATAAGGGAACGAGAGTCATTATCTTTGAGGTCATCACTGGGTAAATATTCGACACCGAGCACGCCTCGATGATTTTCAGTCAAATAACGAAACTGCCCACCTAGCATTACACCCCGATCGCCCATATAGCGGGGTGCGAAAGTCGCATCATAGTTTGGCGCAAGGTTAAAGTAATACGGGGTGCGGATATCGGTTCCGGAAACATTTGATGAGCCTATGGAGGGGATCAAGAATCCTGATTTTCGTTTATTATCGAGTGGGAAATTAACATACGGAAAATAAAAAACGGGGACGTTGCGGATTTTGAATAACGCGTGTACTGCTGAACCACGACCTGCGTTGTGGTTCAGCTTAATTTCACTTGCGGAGAATTGCCAATCAGGATTCTTGGTTTTGCATGTCGTATAGTCAACTCCTCTAAGGACAGAGATATTGGCCTTCCGATCATCAGCTACGCTCTCAGCATATCCCTGTCCTCGTCCTGAGTTTAACCAATAATTTCCATTGCTTAATCTCCCAACGTCGGATTCCATATTGAATAGTGCGTGCTCTCCTTGCCAGGTTAAACCGGCATCCCAAATGGTTGCATGGCCGTTAACTTCGAACAGGGAATTAGCATCGTCGTAGGTCACAACGTCGCCGACGATGGAGCGTGCATCGCGAATGATTTCTACATGACCTGCGAATTCCGTGACACTGTTTTCTACCATCCGTGTTGTGTCCGATCGAATTTCGGTGCTCCCGGACTCGGTTGGCTCGGCATACCGCGGCCTAATTGGCAAAACTCGGTCGGCCGGGCACAGCCACCACGTATCTGGTGCGTTACTAAATTGTGCTGACACGGGCACACAGAGCACGCTGCCGAGCCCCAGCAAAAGAATTTTTATTGTTAATTTTCGCATCTACTTTCGGATGCTTATCGTTTTCAGCGTATCCCTAAAATCGCATAGATCCGTACGCTCTTCAACACCGGTCGGTAGGTCTTAGGGATTATTTCGTCGCCCATGACCGGGTTAGTGTTTCCAGCGCCCCGGTACCGCGCATTTCAACTCGGCCGACGGAGTAGTCTCATTCTAACCCGACTTTGTGGCTGTTATTGACCTTGCCGCTGCAGGTTTCGGATCTCGGTTGATATGAACTGCAGCAGTTCTAATGCATTATCAATTTCGAGGACAACCATCTTGGTTGGTATCGGTAACGGCAGATATTGAGCTAAGTTATATGCAAGCTCAGCGGCTGAGCTAGGAGGTGGCCCTCCTGGACGGGTTATTTCGACTTTACTACTAATCTCATCAAACAATTCAGAGAGTTCTTGAAACTCCTCAGGAATGGGAAATTGGGGCACTCTAGCTAATTCGATAACCTGCCCGAGCAATAAATTGTCAGATTGGGTTTTTGTTTGCAGAATGCGAAATCGCTCTTCGCCAACTATAACCACGTTAAGGAGGCCATCCGGGCCTTGGTCGAAGTCGACGATACGTGCGCTTGTTCCGAGCGTATGCGTTTGTCCAGGAGGCCCTATTTCGGCACCTGAAGCAAGTGCAACAACCCCAAAACCTTTGTCGTCGCGCATACAGCGACTGATTAGGTCAACATAACGCGGTTCAAAAATGCGCAATGGTATTGAGGTTGTAGGAAATAACACCGTACTTAGCGGGAAAAGCGCTAGTTCGTAGGCCTCGTTTGCGTCGATTATATGTTCCTTATCGAAGTTTTCGCAGGACTCGAGAGTGTATGTTAGCAAATCCTCCGTTACTCATAATCACGATGTGGTCGCCTGCTTTAGCTACCGACACAATCGAGTTGATCGCTTCGTCAGCGCTGGTAGAGAAATGATATTCGCCGCAGTAAGCATCTGAGATCGATCGAGGGTCCCATTGTAATTGATCGTCGCCACATATATGGACGATGTCGGCCGATTTCAATGCGTCGGCTATCTGAGGCGCATGGATCCCCAGGCGCATCGTATTCGAGCGCGGTTCCAAGACGCACAAGATTCTGGCGTCCCCGACCTTTGCCCGCAAAGCTTCCAAGGTCACTCGAATAGCCGTCGGGTGATGGGCAAAATCGTCATAGATCGTAATCTGGTTGATTATGCCGACGATTTCAAGCCGCCGTTTGACGCCATTAAACGACGCTACCGCTTTTATTGCATCGCGGTGCGGTACACCTATAGATGCAGCCGCCATAATCGCCGATGTCACGTTGCAAGCATTGTGCACGCCCAGCAGAGACGATTGAACAGCGATTACTTCATGGTCGGGACGACGCAGGTTAAATTTTTCTGCGTCCGGCCCATTGAAATCAACAATTTGACAGTCGGCCGAGTTGTGCAGTCCGAAGCTCACGCGACGGCTCCAACACCCTCGCTCAAGCACATCTGTTACGGCGGCATCGGTATTTGGATATATGACCGTGCCGTTACTCGGGATAGTCCTTATAAGGTGGTGAAATTGACGTTTAATGTCTTCTAGATCAGCAAAAATATCGGCGTGATCGAACTCGAGGTTGTTAATAATCAAAGTATCGGGGCGGTAATGAATGAATTTGGAGCGTTTATCGAAAAACGCGGTATCGTATTCGTCTGCTTCAATCACGAAATACGGCCCTGTGCCGAGGTTTGCCGGGCACTTCAGATCATGCGGGATACCCCCTATAAGATAACCGGGATCGAGGCCGTATCGATCTAAAATAACGGCAAGAACACTGGTTGTCGTAGTTTTCCCATGGGTTCCAGAGACTGCGATGACATGACGCCCTTTTAATACCTCTTCGGCTAACCACTGTGGGCCTGAAGAATATTTTAGATGCTCATTCAGGGTGTGCTCGACAGCTGGGTTTCCTCGACTGAGAGCATTTCCGATCAAGATGAGATCTGGGATCGGCTCGAATTGATTATCATCATAACCGGCATAAATTTCGATCCCGCGTTGTTCGAGGAAGGTACTCATTGGCGGGTATACATTTGAGTCGGAGCCGGTCAC
>DPMX01000214.1 GCA_003540955.1 Gammaproteobacteria bacterium | reverse complement strand
CATGCTGCCGGCAAGAGTGCCGAATACGTAGAAGATCGCTCGCCAGCCGAATGTGTCAGCCATGATCCCACCAAGGCTTCCACCGGCGATTTGACCGAGAATAATTCCGCTTAAATAGCGTGCGATCACGGGTTGTCGTATTTCATATGCATAATGGTCGGCGATAAAAGCCATCGAAAGTGGGACGATTGCTGCGGTCGCAATACCAGCCATGAAACGAAACGCGGCCAGTGTTTCAATGCTATTCGTCGCTGCACAACCTATCGTTAGGAGGGAGGAGGCTCCCAGGGAAACTACAATAACGTTGAGTTTGCCCAGCCGGTCGCCCAATGGCCCCAAGATTAATTGGAAAAGTCCATATGGTATTGCGAATGCAGTGACGATAATGCTCGCTGCGCCGACTGTGAGTTCAAAATCTGAGGCGATGATAGGCAAGATCGGATCGGTTATACGCATGATAGCGACTATGATGAAAGAAGCAGCACTGAGCCAGAAAATGATTTGTTGCATTGGTTTTAACAAGGTTTGGCGATAGTTGCTTGGACAGGCAGCCGTGTTAACCGCGCACGTATCATATTTGGCTTTTTTTAACAAAAGTGTGTGATTGCATAAAAACCCTATTTTGCCAGGACATGGAATAAAGAATAAAAGCATTAATGAATTCGTGGTAATTCTTTTGTCTGCAACGTAAGAGTGACTTATAACGCGACTCTTCAGACGGGCACATGGGATTTTCCTATCGTCGATGCATCTTATTTTCCGAGACAGGATTCAACACTTTGCAATAGATCCGCGAGTGTAAAGAAGAGTCCGAGCCTTTTTGGAGTTAGATAATACAGCGATCATTGAGGCGCTTTTACAACCCTAACGTCTATGTGTTTGGTGAAGAAGTCATTACAAGCGCGTTACTACACGATAGAGTCTTGTACAAATATCAAAGAGTGCAGTGGGCTTTGTTTGCGTTGCTTGCAATGGCTAACTTGTTAATGATGGCTCGATAAGCGCGCCGCCTTTCGTTATTGTCGTTATAAATGCCAAACTAGTTCGCCCAGCGTACTATCTGTGGGGTTAATTCCAATGTCTCCGAACCTGCAAAGTTGCGTTTCGGGCGTTCAATTAACTTCTAAATGCTGGGACAACGTCCTTGGCGAAGATATCCATGCTAGAGCGGATATGATGAGCAGCAAGTCCGGCAAAAGCCATGCCGCAAACGAGGTGGGTACAGCGCCCGCGACTTACATAATCGGCGATCATACCTTTGGCGTCTTCCACTGTGCCGACGATTGCAGGCTCGCCGAACATATCAAATTCTTGTTTCGAAACCATGTCGTTAACGCTCGGTAGATTAGCCATACCCTCATCGTGTTCGGTTCCGTCGCTTGCTTCGCGAAACCATTTTGCGTAACAAGACGCGGTGTAGTGAAGTGATTCAGCTGCAGTCTCCCATGCTTGTTCACGACTCTGCGCGACGTGGACCCACCGTAGTTGTGCGGTGTTGTATTCCTGGGGGTTACGACCAGCAGCCTCGAGGCAGGCGTCGTAATGTTCGACGGCGGATGTAGGTCCTGTGACCTGAAAATGAAGTCCCATTTTGGCGGCTCGCTCGATCGCTTTTTCTGCGACCGCTCCGAGCCAAATCGGGGGGTGTGGTTTTTGCAATGCTGGAGGAACGATCCGGATCTTATTTAGCTTACTGAACTTGCCATCGATACTTACTTCCTCGTCGCTTAATAGACGCTGAATTATCTCGATACCTTCACGTAAGCGTGGCCCGCGTTCTGTGGGGGAGATACCCTGATCAGCAAACTCTTTACGGCGGTAGCCAAGGCCGACCCCGAGATCAAAGCGTCCGTTCGATAACAGATCTACCGTCGCAGTGTCTTCGGCAACCGTTACCGGGTTGTGTAGTGGTAACAATACCAAGAATGTCCCAATACGAATGCGGCTTGTCCGGGTCGCGATGCCAGCGGCAATCGGTAACAGTGAAGGCGAATAGCCATCGTCCACAAAATGATGTTCCGTGAGCCAGGCATGATCGTACCCCATGGCCTCCGAATCGACGATTAGGTCCATATGGTTACGGTATAAGTCTTGCCATGGTACACGGTTAAAATCCGGATTCCGGAAGGACCATAAGAGACCAAATCTAAGATTCATTTATAGCTCCAAGTGAAGATTATTAAACCAATACAACGGAAGAATAAGTTACACACACGGATTCAATTGGGCAAGGGCCGACGGCCCAGTGACCTTCGGGGCAAAAATTTTCCCCTCATGCGACTCGAAAGAACTTTGGATTAAAGAAATTTTAGGGTTACTCGGACATGGCTACCTTACTGTGGCCTGATAACGGGCTAGAAGTTACCCTCAGTCGCTTACCCATCTGGCTTTAGTGCGGACGAAAGTACCGTCGTGGTAGTCGTTTACAGCTTGCTCGATTTCTTCACGCGAGCTCATCACGAATGGGCCATACTGCACAATTGGTTCCCCTATCGGTCTACCCGCTACTAAGATAAAACGCAATTCGTCAGTTGCAGAGACCTCGAAGCGCTCGTCGCTGCTTAAGCACGCTAGCGTATGAGTTGGAACGGTCGTATTCGCAATTTTCCCATTACCTTGATACGGGTATATGAACGCTGTCATTGTTTCCGGCAGTTCGTAGCTGAAATTTGCCCTTGGTAATAAGGCAACATCTAGGTAGTGGACATTGGTGTTCGGATCTTCAATGGGACCCTTATAATTACCATAAGAGCCTGAGATGACGCGAACTGTAGCGTCGTTTTGTTCCACGATAGGGATCGCTGCTGCAGAGAATTCTTGATAGTTAGGATCGGTCATTTTCTCGGTTGCCGGCAGGTTAATCCAAAGCTGAAATCCGCGCATTAATCCTTTTGTCTGCTGTGGTATCTCAGAATGGATGACGCCGCTCGCGGCTTTCATCCATTGAATACCTCCCGCCTTGAGGTCACCCTTGTTACCCATGCTGTCTTGATGCAGCATGTGGCCGTCAAGAATATACGTTAGCGTTATAAAGCCGCGATGTGGATGATCCGGAAAACCGGCGATATATTGATCTGGATCGCTACTGCCGAAATGATCGAGCATGATAAATGGGTCAAGATTGCGCAGTGCAGGTGTGCCGATCGTCCGGTGGACATTAACCCCAGCACCTTCAATCATTGATGTGGCTTGAACGATATGCTTTACGTGTTTTGTTGGCACGGTTAAGTTTTTGATCTAATAAGTCATTCTAGAGTGATCGCTGGAATACGCAAAGACTGTCCGTGTCCCGCTGTTGATTTTTTTCGATTTTTATAAATAGGTTATTTTTTGATAATGAGCGAGAAATATGTCGTCTATCCATAGCTGATATGCATTAAAGTTTTATTTCCCAAGCATTGTACGCCCTTGGAAAATTTTATAACTTAACTAATAGTAGCGGCCGTCATTTTACAGGGTTTCTTCACATGACGCACAGCAATATTCTATTGTAGGAATATAGAACTTAGCTCTTATAGGGCAGAAGATTTTTGTAATGAATTCAAGCAACGATCTACATCTCACTTTTAAGTTGTCTTTCTCACATTTCACACAAATCTATGTGCTGCTAAAGCAGCAGCTGATGGCCCTAGCGCATGAAACACGTTGGGTATGAAACGCGACCGTTCTCGAGTGGCGCGATGAGTTTATTTCTCAACTCGAATTCATCGATATGGTGTAGTGATGCCCGATCTACAGCGAAGACTGTGTGGTTCAAGATTTGAATACTATTTATGTAAGCGATGCGGTAGCTTGGGAACATTGCTCTAGGCACGCCTGGTTTGTGCTACATACCCCTGTAGTTGAAGAGATCGAGACCGATAGCTTCGAGAAGCTAATTAAAACGCTCGGCGACGAACACGAGGCCGAGGTACTGGCTCGGTTCGAAATTTCTCGAACCGCAAAATCTGTCGCGCACACCCAAAAGTTAATTGAGGCGCGGGCGCCCGTAATATATCAACCGAAGTTCTTCGATGCAGAACTTAATTTGGCTGGGGTGCCTGATTTTCTGTTATTGGAAGGTGAAAACTATCGAGTAGCCGACGCGAAACTAGCACTTTCTGTGAGCGGGAAAAGGGCGATCAAGGCACAACTAGCAACCTATCGGCGATTGGCGCGATCTCAGCTCCCCGCCCTAGTATTTCTTGGTGACGGAGAAACTGTTGAAACAGACCTCGAGGACGATGTTATTGGTGAATCTTTTGTTAGTGAGATGCAGGCGCTAAGAGTAGAAGATGTGCAACCTGAAACGCATTACTCGCATACAAAATGCTCGCCGTGTCAATTTCGTTATTCCTGTGTGCCGGAATTTAAACAAGCGGATGATCTTACTCTAAATCCTGCGATTCAGGCGCGGGCTGCCGACGGTCTCCGTCAGATAGGGATTAAAACGCTTGCGGCTTTGGCTAACAGCGAACCCGATAAGTTACCCGATGTTCCTTACCTAAAAGGAGAGGTGAGGAAAAGACGTGCGATCTTACAAGCACGTAGTCTCCGATCCGGCGAGATCCTAAAAATTGACGACATCAATCTACCTGTTGGGGACTATCTCCATTTTGATATAGAGAGCGATCCGATGGCGCGGGCTGGTCGAGGAGAAGTTTATCTTTGGGGCTTTTTGATTCCAACCCCAAACGGAGCTGGTTTCAAGTACGTTTGGAAAGAACGTGATTACGATACTGACGAGCAAGCGTGGTCGCGGTTTCTCGCAATGGTTGGTGGTTTTCGTGAACGATTTCAGAACCCCTATTTTGTTCATTATTCCAATTACGAGCGGGTGCAAATCCAGCGATATGCGGATCGTTATGGGGACCAATCGCATGAAATCGTCCAATGGTTGCTCGCTGACGCGGGTCCGCTGCTTGACTTACGTACATTAGTCAAGGATGCGTACATTTTGCCCCTGTTGAGTTATGGCCTAAAGATGATCTGTCGCGATCCTAGATTAGTTAATTTTCAGTGGAGGCTGGATGAGTCTGGCTCACAATGGTCGGTAGTGCGCTATTACGACTATTTAGACGCAAGTAATGATGCCGCAGCTGCAGAAATTAAGGCGGAAATATTAACCTACAATGAAGATGATGTGCGTGCGACTCACGCGCTGACGCAATGGCTAGAGAGTATGGAGAACGAGACGTGATCATAAATTGTTCGGCATTTGTTCCCGTTGTCCAAAAATCCAGCATAAGGCCTGATACAATGAGTAAGTGTCTTTGCTACCGGCAAGTTCGCGGATCGAATGCATTGCAAATGTTGGCACTCCAACATCGACTGTCTTTACCCCTAAGGCGGTCGCGGTTAGTGGGCCGATAGTACTGCCGCACGCCATGTCTGACCGCGAGACAAAGTTTTGTACTGGGATCCCAACCGCGGTACATGCCTGTTGGAACATCGCCGCTGTTTCGCCGGTCGAAGCGTAAGCTTGATTGCTATTGAATTTAATGACGGGGCCGCTATTAAGCGACGGGCTGTGCTGTTTGTCGTGGCTGCTAGGGAAGTTTGGATGCACGCCATGTGCATTATCGGTGGAGATAAATATTGACCGCATAATAGTACGGGAGAACGTCTCGTTATTTTCTGTGATCCGGTCCAGGACGCTGCGTAAGAATGTCCCACGTGCACCGATCGCAGATCCACTGCCGACTTCTTCGTGGTCGTTGCACACGATCAAGCAGTTATCGGTCTCAGATGCCTCTAACAAAGCGCATAGTCCAGCATAACAACTCAGCAAATTATCTAGTCGGGCGCTAGCGATAAATTCGTGGCGCAACCCGATCATCGCTGCGGGCTCGGTAGGGTAAAGTGATAGGTCGAAGGATATTATCTCTATCTCGCCAAGTTCGGATTCCGAGGCATATAAACGATTTTTGATCTCTTGCGCGAGATCAAGCTCTCTACCATCAAGGCAAACGATAGGTGGTAGGTCGGTTTGGCTATTTATTTCCCGTTTATTGTTTGCGTCCCTATCGAGATGGATCGCTAAGCTTGGAATTATTGCAATGCTTTGTTCGAAATCGATGAGGTGATTCTGCAATTTGCCAGAGGCTGTTTGTAGCGTAACGCGCCCAGCTACGGATAAGTCGCGGTCGAACCATGGATTGAGTAGTGCACTACCATATACTTCGACTCCGAGTTGCCAATAACCGCTAGATGCTAATGCTACATTAGGTTTTAGCTTGAGGCATGGACTATCGGTGTGACTGCCGACCATCCGGAATCCGGTTTCGCCCACAGGTGTAGAACCCAGCGAAAACGCGATGAGTGAGGAGTCTCCTCTGGTCACAAAATATTTCCCGGGCGCTTCGATCGACCAAATCGCTCCCTCATCGAGTTCGACAAAGTTCGCGCCGCTTAACGCGGCGGCGAGATTGGCCACACAGTGAAATGGCGTTGGAGAGGCATCTAAAAATTTCAGTAGACCTCTGTTGAAGTTGTCATTTTTCATAGGTCAATAGTTGCGATGTTTGCGTTCATGTAAGTTACTACTTATAGCTTTCGGTTTGGTGTGGTCTCGATCTTTGTTCTATAAAATAACCCGGTTAAGCTTTTAGGTCACGGGTGTTATGCTAATAGATAGGCACCGTTGATGCACTCTGCTGTAGAAGGATCGATAGATCTCATCTATCGGCGATAAGGACGCGTTACGTGACTGACATGAATATCTCGACCGATGCTTTTGTTGGGGAGCTTGACGAAGCTGCGATCTATAAAGATCGTTTACCGCTTATCGGTTCTAGTATTTTGGATCTCGGTTGCGGCAGCGGCCAACACTCGGTCGCGATTGCTGGCCTAGACAGTACGATTCGACTGACGGCGCTTGAGGTCGACAAGGTTCAGCACGCTAAGAATCTGAGACATATCAAAAACCCAAATATCATTTTCAAACTTGCTGGGGCGGAAAAAATTCCAGAACCGGACGCGAGCTTCGATATCGTCATGTTATTCAAATCTTTGCATCATGTGCCGTTGGATTTGCTCGGACAGGCGCTAACCGAGATCCACCGGGTGTTGAAACCTAATGGTTTAGTATATATTTCAGAGCCTATTTTCGCTTGTGCTTTTAATGAAATCCTGCGCCTTTTTCATGATGAAAAAGAGGTGCGTCGTGCGGCTTTCGAGGCTGTGCGTGAGGCAATCGCGGATGGATATTTCGCGCTGGTCGAGCAGATTTTTTTCCATGCGGCAACGCACTTCACAGACTTTGCAGAGTTCGAGTCTAAAATAATAGAGGCGACCCACAGCGAACGTTGTCTGTCACCTGCGGTGTTGACCGAGGTTAAGGCGCGGATGGAGTCGCACCAGACTGCCAGCGGCATCCGGTTTAGTTCGCCGATGCGGGTCGATCTGTTACGCAAGGTTTAACAAAAATCGAACACGGATGGTTTTTAAGCCGCGCCACTAGAAGACGTAATCATTTGGTACCATAGATACGGTCGCCAGCGTCACCCAGTCCTGGCACGATGTAGCCGTGATCATTGAGTTTCTCATCGATTGATGCGGTAGTAATCGGTACATCTGGGTGCGCCTCTTGAAACGCCTCGATACCTTCAGGTGCGGCTAGCAAACACACAAACTTGATATCTTTTGCGCCGAATTCCTTAATTCGTTGAACGGCCGCGATCGATGAATTAGCGGTCGCCAGCATAGGATCCACCACAATGACCTTTCGTTCGTCGAGATCTTGAGGAACCTTGCAGTAGTACTCTATCGCAACCAGGGTATCTGGATCACGATAAATCCCGACGTGACCCACCCGAGCTGACGGGACTAGATCTAACATGCCTTCGAGCAATCCGTTTCCAGCTCGTAAAATAGAAATAAGTACTAACTTTTTTCCAGTCAGCATCGGTGCATTCATACCGGTAATTGGTGTTTCGATTCGCGATGTGGACATCGGGAGATCGCGAGTAATTTCGTAACCTAACAGCATGCTGATCTCTCGGATCAGTTGGCGGAACGTCGCGGTTGGTGTTTCTTTGCGACGCATCAGCGATAACTTATGCTGTACTAGGGGGTGATCGACGACCGTAACGTTTTTCATAGCACTTCTCACGTATTTGGATGAAGGTTGTATTTAGCTCATGTCGGTTCAGAATACCGTGCCGTCACTCCGTACCACAATTGGCGGTCCGCCGTCGGCCCGATGCTCGGCTGCTGTTTTTCTGCCAGATATCCAGGTGCCCCCTTCCAGAATCTGAACGAGAGGTAGATCTTCGATGCCTAATTTAAGGCGGATTCGGATCAGCTTTGCAAGTTCATCGAGAAGGGCGACGGTTAGTGCACGCCATTCCGTTACTAGTTGTGATCCTGGTTCGTGGATTTGTTGTGCAAGTTGCGGCTGCCGTAACGTAAGCACCCCTAGATCTACGAACAAGCCACCGTTGCGATATTCGGGTAGGCCGGTAAGGTCCTCAAGTCCGGTAACATGTATCCCAGATTCTTCCATCGGTTCTATTAGGGAATAGCTTAGCCACTGAGATAGCTTGTGAAAGGGAATCAACCCATCACTCCGGTCATCACGTTTGATTGCGTGATGGTGCCAAACGTCGCCAAGGTTTTCGCCTCCGAGCGACAGTCGGCGAGGCCAAATAGTTGCTAATCCTCGCAAAATAGCGGCGAATATTTCGGTCGCCGGTAGTTGTTTGTCGACAGCGCGTGAGGCGAGGTAGTCAAAGAGGTTGCCCACTCTTGGACATTGTTTTCCAAATAAGTCGGGGTGCATCGGTAATGCTGCGCCGAGGGAACGCAGTAGTGCAACGCGCCCAGAAACTCCGATTAAGGGGTTAGAACTGCGGACTTGGAATGCACGGTCTAGATCTGTTGTCCGCACCGAGGTTAGCCCCGTTGCATCGGCTTGCATCGGATTAGCGGGGTCTGATGAAAAGGTGCCCGTGGCGAACATTTGAAGGCTTGCCAAGGCAAGCCCTTCGGATCGTGCATAACTAATCCCCGATTCAGCTTCAACATAGCGCCACTTATCTCCCGCACCCGCATCAAGCAATACGCTGGTAACAGCTAGATCTATTCGCATTCGCGCAATATCCTCAGGACTGTTGCTGTGATATTTACCCGACAATAAGTTCCAACGATCGATACCCCCAACCTGAAAATGGCGCCACCGGCTGTGAGGAGGAATATCTAAATTAGGATAGCGAGCCTCAATAGTTGCTATAACGTAATCGACGGTCTTATCCAGGCACTGTCGATGTAGCCGGAAATGCAGCAGCTTATCAGCGTCCGCCAAAATGAGTAATTCTTGACACCGCTCTCGGATGGTTTTTGGGTTTCGTAGTAGCCTAACGGCATCGGTCTCGTCAGCCAACGACATTGGATCAGTCGTCTAAGCCTCGACCTTTCGCGATTTTCAACTGCTCAGCGGTAGGTTCAGGCTCGTTCGTGAAATAGCCGGCCGCCTTCTTTGCATCCATCTCGACATTCGCATCTTTTGGGATTAGCCCAGCGGGGATTGATATGCGTTCACAGATCTCAATTCCTTGCTCAGTAATAGCATCGTATTTCATATCGCTCATCGAGACGAAACGATGGATGCGCTTAACACCCAACCATGTTAATACGTCCGGCATCAACTCTTGAAACCGCATGTCTTGCACGCCGGCAACACATTCGGTACGTTCGAAATAGGTTTCGGCTCTATCCCCGCCATGTTGTCGTTTACGAGCGTTGTATACTAGGAACTTCGTCACCTCGCCTAGGGCTCGACCTTCTTTCCGATTGTAGATTATCAGGCCAACGCCGCCGCGTTGAGCCGTTTGAATACAGACTTCGATTCCGTGCGCAAGGTATGGGCGGCATGTGCAGATGTCGGAACCAAATACGTCGGAGCCGTTACATTCATCGTGAACTCGGCAAGCAATCTCTTTGCCTGGATCTTGCACAGCTGACACATCGCCAAAACAATACACGGTAAGCCCCCCAATGGGGGGGAGAAAAATCTTTAGATCACTGCGCGTGACAAGCTCGGTATACATCCCGCCAGAATGCTCGAACAGCGTTCGGCGTAAATCGGTTTCAGATATCCCAAACCTTTCGGCTATCCCAGGCAAATACCAAACGGGCTCGATAGCAGCTTTGGTTACACGAGCATCGCCGTTTGCAGTGAGTACATTGCCGTCAGGTTTAAGCCGAGCATCACTCATAGCGTCTTTAATTTCCGGCAGGTTTATTCGCGCTGTAGTCACTGCGATGGTTGGTCGAATATTAAATCCGTCTGCAAGTTGCTTAGTGAAGACCTCGCTCACCATATGCCCATAAGGATCTAACGACACGATCTTGTTCGGATCGCCCCAATGAGGGTAGGGTCCGATTCTCGCAACAGGAGAGGTGTCAGTAAGATCTGCAATATGGACTGGATCTAGTGTGCCAGCGGCGACGGCTAGTGCTCGATAGACTAAATAAGAACCTGAATGCGCGCCGATCACATTGCGTGCCGCGCCATCACTCATGGAACCAACGACAGGTCCTCGTTCGAGCGCGGAAGAGGCGCCCTATGTTATTTTCGACGCGGCATCGCGCTGACTTGGATGAGAGGTGAGTTTAATGTGCCCTCTTGTTAGTCCCTTGCTAGAACCACTATCAGTCTTCGAGGTTTGTTTATTCTCGATCATAGGCAACGGTCGCACAATTGAAAAACAAGTCTACGTTAAATTGTCCCTATTTCCTAAAGTTAGAACACGTACGCCAGTGTCTAAGAGGATTTCTTTATTGCGCCGCATTTGTATCCGTGCGGTAATAGGATGTATCACAAAGACGGAATCAATTGGTTTTCGGTGTTTTAAGCATTGGGCGGTTAGTTAAAATTTGTTACTTGTTTTTAGGTTTTGCTACTCGGATGGCGAGCGCTCGTTGCTCAAATCTTTTAGCTTTATTGTATTTAGCCATCGATCGATAAAGTGCAGCCATTTGTTCTAGATTCATAGCTACATTTTGATCGTTGGCTCCAAAGGATCTTTCAAAAATCTCTAACGTGCGTTGGTATAATGGCTCTGCTTCGGCGTACCTACCCAAGGCTCTGTAGAGTTCGGCCAAATTGTTTAGACTAATCGCGACTTCAGCGTGATCTGAACCTAAGGATTTTTCTTTTAGTTGAACCGCACGCTTGTAGACCTGTTCAACTTTATCCGCTTGTCCTTGGATTTTGTAAAGTGCCGCAAGGTTGTTCAAGCTTTTGACTACTTCGCTATGGTTTGGCTGGGGTAACTTTTCTCGCAGCACTAGTGCTCGCTTGTAGTATCGCTCCGCTTTAGGGTAGCTACCTTGTGCTCGGTAGAGCTCCGCTAGATTATTTAAGCTTATGATTATGTCACCTTGGTTTGAGCTCGCTAGATTCTCCCTTATCGAAAGTGCTTGTTTGAATAGTGGTTCCGCTTGAATGTATTTGGCTTGTTGATGGTACAAAAAAGCGAGATTGTTAAGACTCTCGGCAATCGTAAAGTGATCCGACTCAGCATTTTCCTTGGCTAGTTCAAGTGCTTGTTTAGAAATGGCGATGGCCGCGTCGTACTCAGCGTTATCGAAATGGTTTTCGCTTTCGCGAATGAGAGCGTCCCATTTAGAAATAAAACTAATGTGGTCGTCAGGCGCAGCGCTTACAACTATAGACAGTGCGCTTAGCCCTAGGATCAATACCATTGTTATTACATCGGGCACAGTTTTCATCAGAATTCAAATCCTCAATCCTAACTATTCGACTCGGTTTTTTTGTTAGTTATTTAACCATTTTGTCAACTAAGAGTGTGATTGTATTTTGTTCACTGACCACTATCGGCTCAGAGACCGCTTCTAGGTCGCCGCTCTGTGCTCGTGGTTTCCCAGATTTTGAGACTCTGGCGGTAATCGTAATCGTGTCTCCAATTTTTAACTTAAACATCGGCGCCATCGCCATCGTATCGTCTAAAACGATCTCGCGCGGTAGATTTCCCAGTTGAGTTTTAGATACTGCTAACGGCGGACCATCTCGGTCGTACGCTCGGGCGAAGACGAACAATACATCGTGCGAGTTGGCTTGTGAGAGAAGAATTGGGTCGATCTTTACCACCACGTTTATCGTTACGGCGGCGAGGTTAGTTACTGGGTTCTGAGCTGAAGAAATGAGGCGCGTTTCAAGTTCGTGGATCGCGGAATCGAGCTCGGCTATTGGATTGCCTTTCTGTGACCCGACTAACTTTGCTTGCCGTAGATAAGCAAGTGCTTTCTTAGTTTCTCCCGCCTCGGCGGCGCCTATTCCTGCAAGCCAAAGTGCGGATATGTTTTCAGGTTCCAATTCAAGCGCGCGATTAACAAGAGCCAAGACTCGAGCGTCAATAGCCCCTCCACTCGCCATTGATAGGGCATCGGCGTATTGTATGATTACACGGGGTATATCCCCGGCCAATTCATGTGCGCGAGCTAACGCAGGCACTGCTTCGTCGAAGCGGCTAAGCGCCATATAGGTCCGTCCAAGTAGCAACCAGCCTTCGGCGCTGTCGGGATTGTCTTCGAGGCGCCGTTCTAATTGG
>DPMX01000039.1:2979-6484 GCA_003540955.1 Gammaproteobacteria bacterium | reverse complement strand
GGGCGAATCAGCGACCTTAAGCGAGGAAGAGCATTGTGAGGCCATCGCTATGGTTGTACGCCATGTTAACGGCCGTATTCCAGTCATTGCGGGGACGGGTGCTAATTCGACATCAGAGGCAATCCGTCTAACGAACTGTGCGCTGAGGGCCGGCGCCGATGCGTGCCTTTTAGTCACGCCTTACTACAATAAGCCGACTCAAGAGGGTCTTTACCAGCATCATAAGGCCGTCGCCGAGGCGGTCCAGATTCCACAGATTCTTTATAATGTGCCAGGCCGTACAGCGTGTGACATGCAACCCTCAACGATTGCGCGATTGGCGGCCATTGACAATGTTATTGGGGTCAAGGAAGCAACAGGTGACGTTGCTAGAGTGCCGCAATTGAGAAAGGAATGTGGCGCTGACTTCCTACTACTTAGCGGAGATGACGCAAGTGGCCGCGAGTTTATGTTAGCCGGCGGAGACGGGGTGATATCGGTTACCGCAAACGTTGCGCCGCGGGAAATGAGTGAGCTATGTCGCGCTGCCCTCGATGGCGACGCGGCGCGTGCGGCGATTATTGATGCGGATCTAGCGCTATTGCACGATGAACTTTTTTGCGAATCAAACCCAATTCCCGTGAAATGGGCAGTGCATGCTATGGGTTTAGCTGACGTTGGCATTAGATTACCAATGACATGGTTATCTTCTGCAGGTCAGAAACGTGTCGGGAAAGCGCTTGCACAAGCCAAGATACAACATGAGTGCTTAGCAGCGACCAATGACTCTGGTTGAAGTGATGAGTGAAAACGTAAAACACCACTTAACAATGTGGAAAACAAGCTTGAGAGCTGTAATCGTTGTCGTAATGGTAACAGGGTGTAGTTCGATTGTTCCGACCTTGGATAAGGTTATGCCAGACAAGCGTACCGAATACAAAAAAAGTAAAAGCCTTCCGGATCTTGAAGTGCCACCTGATTTAACTACCGACGCGATCCAGGACCGCATGGCAATACCCATTGGTAGGGATGATGGTAGTACCACTGCGAGTTACTCAACCTTTCAGGAACGTGCTGCCGAACGGGAACGTAACGTTGACACTGAACGGACGGAATCCGCAGCAATTACCATGCTCGAAAATGAGCACAGCCTTGTAGCACGCGGCGCTGCAACGCAGATATGGTCACGCCTGCGCGAGTTTTGGAACGGCCTCGGCTACGAATTGGAATTCGACGATGAAGAACTCGGTGTAATGGAAACTGGTTGGAATGAAAATCAGCAAACACTAACAAGGAATAAATTCAAGATTTTTGCCGAGCCTGGTCAAGAAGCCGATACGACCATACTCTATATTTCCTATCGTGGAGAGGAACTTGTCGGGCAGGGCGAAAATGTGATTTGGCAATCCCGTGATCGGGATGTCCCGTTTGAAAGGAAAGTCGTTGAGCGTATTGAAGAGAACCTCAGTTATGGAGTTAGTTCGGTCGTGGGGACCCGCACGGAAGAATATGGGTCTCAGATAGCCATGGAAGATATCTCACAACCATCGGATTTGGGAGGCCAGCGCGCAAAGATTATCGATGCGGGAGGTGGAAAAGCTTATCTTTCCTTAGCTGAGGAGTTTACAGTGGCATGGGAGAGTGTAGCTTCAGCTCTTTGGCGCGCCGGTATCCCTGTTGATCAACAGGACCAAAATCGAGGACTGTATATTATCCGAATGCCTAAAGCAGAGAATGCGGAAAAAAATGAAGGCGTATTTTCAAAGCTTAAATTTTGGAGTGGGGACGAAGGGAAATTTCAACTGAGCCTTACTGGGGTAGGCAAAAAAACTGAACTCGTAGTGTTAAACAAAGATGGGAAATGGGAGGTCGGCGAAGTTGCCGGTGACCTCTTGGCTAGGCTAAATCAAGAACTAAATGCTGAGGTCCTTTGATTAAAGGATCATAGTTTTTAAGTTTTGATTATGGAACGACGGACACTTCCGCGTACATTGGCAATTTTCGACCATAATAAAACTATACTTAGATTTTGGAGTTGGTGACCTGCGCTTTGCAATACTAGCAAGCGGAAGCAGCGGGAACGCGACAGTTTTCGAGGCGGCCGGAACTGCGGTTCTCATTGACTGTGGTGTGTCTGTGCGGCGCCTAGAAAAATGCGCTTCAGAACTTGATTTCTCGCTAGCCGATCTCGACAGCGTTCTAGTTACACACGAACACGCCGATCATATAGGGGGGGTAGCTGCTCTTGCTCGGCGCTACGGTATTCCAGTTTATATGACGCATGGTACTCAGATCGCGTCTTCGTTTCGCGCCGAGCGTGACGTCGAGATTCGTGAGATATCCGCCCATGAACCGTTTTCTATCGATGCGCTGACCTTGCGGCCGGCACCAGTTCCGCACGATGCAAAAGAACCTTGTCAATTTGTAGTCGAGCATGGGGAAGCACGAATAGGTTTGCTGACCGACGTGGGGAGCGAGACGTTTCATATAGAGCAGCATTTCGCTGATTGCGATGCACTAATTTTAGAGTTTAATCATGACACAAAAATGTTGTTAAATTCTCAGTATCCCTACTCGGTCAAACAGCGTATTGCCGGATCTCATGGGCACTTCAATAACCAACAAGCTCAGACCCTTTTGGGTAAGCTATTGTCGAAACGGTTGAAGTACGTGTTTGGCGCCCATATAAGTGAAAACGCGAACAGCTACCATCTGGTTCAAAAAAAACTACAGGCTTTATTAGGAGGAACCGATATCCAGTGGGGTATCGCTCACCAGACCGGTGTTACTCCGTGGGTCACGGTATAACAAAGTTTTGACAGGGCTTATCTCCGTTTAACATACTTCATTAGGCGCCGCTTTTTCTGTGCCTGCCGTGGGCTTAACGTATTACGTTTGTGGGCATAGGGATTACTACTTTGTTTGAATTCAATCCGAACAGGTGTACCTATGAGTTTCAATTCCTCGCGAAAGTAGTTTGCTAGATAGCGACGGTAACTTTGGGGGAGCATTTGTGTTTGATTCCCATGAATGACTATCGTGGGCGGATTTCGGCCACCAAGATGTGCGTAGCGTAATTTTACCCTCCGGCCGCGTTTTAACGGTGGCGGATGGGCCGTAATCGCACGATTTAACATCTCCGTTACAGAACTCGTTCGTGCTGATATTTGTGAAGATTTCCACGCTTGTGTGACATTCTCAAGAAGAACACCTACCCCTGTCCCATGTAACGCAGAGATAAATACTCGCCTAGCATATTCAATGAATTTAAGCTTACGATCGAGCTCGCGTCGGATTTGATCGCGTTTCCCCGACTCAAGGCCATCCCACTTGTTCACAGCGACGACAACTGAACGTCCACTTTCCAACACTAAGCCGAGTAGATGGGCATCTTGCTCGGTTACTGCCTCTGTTGAATCCAGAACCACTACGACGACAGTAGCGAGGTCGATAGCCTGCAGGGCTTTTATCGCGCTGAACTTTTCAACTATATCAGTGACGCGACTACGTCTCCGGAGTCCAGCCG
>DPMX01000039.1:0-2685 GCA_003540955.1 Gammaproteobacteria bacterium | reverse complement strand
AACTACGTCTCCGGAGTCCAGCCGTGTCGATAAGTGTGAAACGCTGAGATCGGCGCTCAAAATCCGTTGCAATACTGTCGTGGGTAGTCCCAGGTCGATCTTCGGTAATCATCCGTTCCTCGCCAAGCATGCGGTTGACAAGTGTCGATTTGCCGACATTTGGCCTCCCAACAATTGCGACTCGTACTCGATCATCGTCTGAATCCGGCGCGTAGCTGCTCGCTGGTGGCCAATCAGCGGTTACTTTTTGCATTAGCTCGGCGACTCCGTTCCCGCTTAACGCAGAAATCGGAATGGGTCGACTAAGACCGAGTTGGGCGAAATCGATACTCACAAGATCCGGCTCGGAACCGTCTACTTTATTGATGACCAAATAGATTGGCAGACCAGTTTTTCTAATTTGACCGGCTATATAATGATCCTCGCTATTCAATCCTTCCTTTGCATCTACAAGAAACAAGAGCGCGGCGCATTCGTTCGCTATCGCCAGTGCTCGCTTGCTGATCTTTTCTCTCAAGCTTTCTTTTGAATCACTATCGATGCCGCCGGTATCGGCTACAAGGTAGGCAGCGCGACCTAGCTTTCCACTACCGACATTAACATCTCTGGTGACGCCGCCGACATCCGCAACGAGCGCATTTCTTGACTTTGTAAGTCGGTTGAATAAAGTAGATTTTCCGACGTTGGGTCGACCCAGAATCGCCACTACCGGTTTGGTGTTGCTTTCCATCCCACAAGAACCTGGTTCGAAATTTTCCGATTGCTTTAAGCGCTTAGTAGCGTTGGTGTCTTTCTGTGAGTTGTGTCGGTTTTTTTCGCGCCGCGATGCAGAGTTCCGGATATCGCTGACTTGGAGACATTACCCTTATGATTCGGGGTCGGGACCGGTTTTCAGATCGGTTGGTTGATACGCAGCGAGAACCCCGGATGAGCTGAACGCCAATAGTATATCGCCGATTGTTCGACATGGCACTAGTATCCGATTGTCGTCTAGACGCATACGGTGGACAAAGTTTCCAGTTTCACGATGCATCCAATGTAAATATCCTTCAAAATCGCCAACCACCACATAATTTCCAACGATTGCTGGCCCGGTTACTTGGCGCGCCCTCAATGCCTCTTGTTTCCAGACCGATGCACCGGAGTCGCGTTCCAGTCCCCACACGTTACCTTTTTCGTCTGTGACGTAGACGCGGGATTCGTCTACCGCCAAGTTTGAATAAGATGAAATCTCTCGCGTCCATTCTAGCTGCCCATTAATAATGGATACGGCAGCCACGCTTGCTTGGAAACTAGAAATGTAGACGGTGTCGCCTACTATCGTTGGTTCCGCATCTATATCGACCATACGTTCCAGGTCAGAACGACCAGTAGGGACGGCGAGGCGTGTCTCCCAGTCTTGTTTACCTGTCGCCAAATCGAGCGCCACTAGGCGACCATTATCAAATCCTGAGATAACGATATTATCGTGTATGACTGGCGCACCGGTTCCACGCAATGTGAGAATTGGGATAGTCCGATCATATACCCATTTTTGCTTTCCCGTACCTGAATCGAGGCCAAACAGTTTTCCATCACCGGTTCTAACGACAGCTGTTCCCGCAGCAGCACGGGGTGGTGTAAGGATTTCACTAGATACGCGTGCGATCCATTTTTGCTCTCCAGTTTCCGCATCGCGCGCAATCACATCAGCATCAGAGGTACCCGCAAATACAAGGCCGTCACCAGTACCCGGACCACCAGAGATCCGTAATTTTTTACTCCGTTCGGTCCAGATTTCCTCCCCTGTTTCAGCATTTAATGCAATCATTCGCCCATCACGATCTGCGGTGAAAACACGACTGTTATAGGGTGCTGGAATCAACGAGATAAATAACTCGTCAACTCCTTTCCCGTAACGGTTAGACCAAACTTTTTCTATTTCAACCGTCGGCTCAAACTCGATAAGTTCCGCTGGAGGAACTGAGTTGTCTTTTTCTCGCAAAACTAAAGAAGTTAGAGCGTCTACGGTGTTATCGACCGTGCCACAGGATGGCAAGCTAAAGAGGCAGGCCGCCGCAAATGATCGCGATATGCTCATAAGGGGAACGTACTATTGCCCTGACACGCTGAGGTTATCTATCTTGAGTCTGATGTATTCACCAGCTTGGCCACGTTTTTGGATCTCTTCTAGTGCTTTGTTGTATTTCGATCGGGCTAACTCAAGTTTACCTTGAGCTAGAAAGACATCACCTCGCAATTCGCTAAATTGATTCTCAAAAGCTGGATCCATCTGTGTTAGTGTAGACGCAGCATCTTCCAAATTATTTTCTGCTAGATATATTTGAACCAGCCGCTTTTGCGCAACCGGCTTGATTTTTCCATCATCTGAGTTATCAATCACCCATTGCAGGCGTGCCTTAGCTTCGTCTAAATCACGTGCGTCAACGGCAAGTTTTGCGAGTATAAGTGCACTAAGTTTTGCGTATGCGCTTTTCGGGTACCCCGCAATGATTGCATCCCCGGCTTCGATAGCCTCGTCGCTTGCGCCTGTGGAAGCCACCGCGAGCAGATGTTCATAGTTTATAGAAGCGTTTTGTCCTTCGGCAAGCCGAGTTGATTCCCAGTAGCGATATCCGAACAATCCTCCAAGTCCTAATACGAGGCCGAAAATTATCGCCTTGCCGTACTCTCCCCACCACTTTT
>DPMX01000023.1 GCA_003540955.1 Gammaproteobacteria bacterium | reverse complement strand
AATCTCCTCGGGCGGTGGCGGCTACGGCAAACCGATCGAGCGCGATCCAGTAAAGGTGGCGGCCGATGCGCGTGATGGTTTCATTAGCCTAGACACCGCACAAAATACATACGGTGTGGTTCTTAACCCTACGGACTACGCCTTGGACCTAAAGCTCACTTTGGAGCGTCGCGCAGAACTAACAATCAGTAGCGACACAGAACCGGTCAGCCCTTCCCATCCGGGAGCAGCTACTTACTATCTGTCATTAGTCGGGCCCCACGACCGTTATGCATTGAATCCCCGCCCTCCCGAGGATGCGGATTCAATGCTCTAATAAATCCAGATCTCATTACCTAATCGGAAGGTATCGTTATGGGCATGCGTCTCGGAATCGATATTGGTGGCACATTCACCGATTTTATCCTCGTTACGGATACCGGTGAACTTATAATACGTAAAGTATTGAGCACCCCCGCTGCTCCGGAGGAAGCCGTCTTCCTCGGAGTAGCTGACCTCGCAAAAAAGCTTGAACTTAGTCTTGGCGATTTCGTCTCAAGCTGCGACCACATCATTCACGGAACAACAATAGCCACTAATACCCTGATTACCCGCAGCGGACCAAAAATGGGGATACTCCACACTGAGGGTTTCCGTGATATTTTATATCTTCGTGATGGGTTCAAACCAGAGCGTTATAACCTCCAATTGGAACCACCGACACCGTTGATCGAACGCTATCTACGTCTTGGCGTCAGCGAACGAGTTCTACATGACGGTTCGGTAGAAACACCCCTGGACGAAGGCAGCGTACGGGATGCGCTCGCGGCCTTTCGAAATGCTGGGGTCACCTCGATTGCCGTGTCATTACTCTGGTCAATGATTAATCCTAGTCATGAGCGACGAATCGCAGAAATTATTGAAGAGGAAATGCCGGAAGCCTATATCGCGTTGAGTTGTGATATCTTGCCCCGGATCCGTGAGTACCCGAGAGCATGCGCAACAGCACTAAGCGCATACGTCGGATCAGCTATCGAAGTCTATCTCACCCGTGTAGCCGAATTCTTTCAAACTCACGGATATCGTCGCGACCTATTGATCATGCAAGTCACTGGAAGCTCTGCGCGTGTGCCGGATATACAACAACGCCCAGTCCTCGCTATTGGTTCCGGGCCGGCGGCAGGACCGCCAGCAAGCTTATTTATTGGCGAGCGAGAGAAGGAAAGCGACTTGATGTTGGTGGAAATGGGTGGGACAAGCTTCGAAGCGAGCATGATCACCAGCGGAGAGCTTCCCAAAAGTACAGATGCGAACTTGCATGGCTTTCCCATTGGAGTTGCAGCAGTAGACGTCCACTCGATCGGCGCAGGTGGCGGCAGCATTGCGTGGATTGATAACGGTGGGATGCTGCGGGTTGGGCCTCAGAGTGCTGGCGCATCACCCGGCCCCGCATGTTATAACCTGGGCGGGGTAGAAGCGACTGTAACCGATGCGAATCTCGTTCTAGGTTACTTGGACGAAGATAATTTTCTAGACGGTAGGATGTTGCTGAGTCGAAAAGCTGCTGAACAGGCACTGGATAAATTGGCTACACAGCTCGACATGACTGTCGTAGGGGTGGCGGCTGCAATTTATCAAATAATAAATACCGAAATGGTTGGTGCCATGCGTGCCGTATCGGTCATGCGTGGAGTCGACCCGCGTCGTTATACAGTCATAGTTGGAGGAGGCGCAGGTGGCGCGCACGCCGCTAAAATTGCACAAGAGCTCGGCATTCGCAAGGCGATCTGTCCTACGGTTGCCGGTGGATTGTGCGCCTTCGGCATGCTCGCGGCTGACGTGGGTCATGACTATCTGACTACACGACCGATGAATACGGACAACATGAACATTGATGACGTTAATGAAGTGTTCTCCGACATGGAAACTCGGGCGCTGAAGGAACTTCGCACCCAAGGCTTTTCTCCGGAAGAAATAAAACTCTCTCGCTTTGCAGATGCGAAGTACCCTTATCAATCGCACGAGATCATTGTAGCAATTCCCCCTGGAGAGCTATGCGTCGAGGACATTCAGCGAATGAGCGACTCATTTCACACCACACATGAGCGACTTTACACCTACTGTTTACGGGAAATGGCGGTAGACATGAATGGATGGCGTCTTACCGCAACAGCAAAACTGCCGCCAATGCCGATCAAACCGGAACCGATAGGAACAGAGAGTGCAGATTCAGCCAAATCGGGAATGCGGCCCGTCTATTTTCACGAAGTTGGAGATTTTTCAAACACTCCAATTTTTTCAGGTCCATTACTACGTGCCGGCATGAGCGTACGCGGCCCAGCAATTGTCGAATTACCGACAACGACGATCGTTGTATTTCCTGAGCACACCGTGGATGTCGGAGAACATGAAGACTTCCACATCCAAATTCCACAAGACGATCTCTAATCCTCGAAATATTACTTGGCATTCCCAATAGGTGCTGAAAACGCATCGCTCAATATCCGGTCGATACCGTCTCCGGTTAGTGACTTTAAGAAGAGCACCAGATTATTTCTCTCGGCTGCGCTTAAACCTAGTGGTTGAATCAAGGGGTCTAACTGTTCGTTAGCAACCCCCCCGTGATCGTAAAACTGAACTACGGCATCAAGCGTACCTAAAGATCCATCATGCATATAGGGAGCAGTAAGGGCGACATTGCGTAAACTTGGCGTGCGGTACTTCCAACGATCGTCCGGATCTTGCGTGATCTCATAGACTCCCAGATCTGCCGGCGGTTTTTCTGCAGATTCCGCTACTGCAGCAGGATCCAGCTCAATAAAGATCCCCGGTGCGAGAAGTACGCGCTGCGGCTGTGTCGGTCTCCTCTTCACCGACCGACGATACCCAATACCCGTATTGTGCACTTGCTGATCGGTAAATAATGCGTACTCTCGATTAATTAGATGACAACTACTGCAACGGCCCTTGCCCGTGAATATATCAAACCCCGAGCGGACAGCGGCGTTGACTGCCGATTTATTGCCACCGAAATACCATTTATCAAATGGGCTATTACCTGACACTAGAACTCGCTCGTAACTCGCGATCGCCCTGCCGATGTTACTCAAGCTTACGCCTGCTCCGGGAAATGCGCGTTCAAACAGGGCCCTATAGTCCGGTAGGTTACGCAATTTAGTGACCACAGCACTGACGGATGGATTTGCCATTTCATTTACAGCTAACAGCGGCTGCCATACTTGATGCTCTAGCCGATCGTCACGTGCGTCGTGAAATAGTGTCTGCAAATACCCTACGTTGTATATGGTCGGGGCATTGCGGCGGACCGTCCTACCTTCAACCCCAACGGCCGTAGCAAGTTCGTTATGTGAAAACCCTTGCTCAGGTACGTGGCACATCGCACAAGATAAAGTCTGATTAAGAGAAAGTCGTCGATCAAAGAAAAGTTTCCGACCCAACGCAACCTTGTGCTCAGTGAGCGGATTATCAGCGGGGATTGGTATTGTTGGCAAACCCAACGGCGGTGGATTAATGTAGCTCAAAAGAGCTTGCTCCTTACCGCGGCGATTGGGCAAATCGGCAGAGTGCGTTTCGTATTCAAGACGACTATAACCATCTTTATTATCACCGGCTCCGTGTAGCCCGGATGAGGAAACCGCCTCCTTCACCAGGCTAGATTCGGTTTCCTCACTTAAGATTGTTTTTAAATCATTGATAATTGTATCGGGATGGAGAAAAGACACACTATAGATGTTCCGTATGCGTTGACTTTTATCGATCAGATAAACACGTAAAATATGTGAATAGATTCCAGATAATTGGCCTCTTTCATCAAACTCTTTGACGAGAGTCTGATTGTACCGTTCGAGAGTCGGCCGCAAGGAGTTTTCATTCTTACTTGCCAAAAAATGCCAATCACTATTATCCCGACGAAAACGCTCTCCGTAGGCTTGCATTACCGTCGGTGTATCGTGCTGTGGGTCGAAACTTAAACTAATTAAACGCACTTGATTGGTTAGCGATGCATCCGCGGATATCCGCTCAGATACTTTACTGAACACATACGTCGCCAGGGGGCAACCATTAACGTCGTCGCACGCGGTATAAATGAAACTCAGCAAAACTGCTTTTTCACCAAAAAGGTCCCTTAGCGCAATCACGGAACCATCACGATCTAGGAACTCACCGTCACCGGCGATCCCCAGGACTGGAAGCTTATAAGTTCCAGCGATGGGCGCGGGAAACGAGAGCACTGAATATCCAGGTGCCAGAACGATAGGAGAATCACCAACCGCATCTTGGCCACCATGACCCATTGCCGTCACAGCAGTTACCAAGAAGCTAACAAAAAATGTTAGTTGACTGAACCCGACCCGCTTATTTTTAGTGAACCCACTGCTGAGCATCAATATTCAGCGAACAAGGCACCCTCCGTTTTATTCGGATGCCCACCGTACAACGCATGAGAACCGAAACGCATTTGATGCGGACGCCCCAACTCCTCGGCACCGAAATCAATTGTGAATCTGTGATTAAGCTTGTCACCGTCCCAGATATATGCCTTAAAAAAGTCGAGGTCGATTCCGTCTGGTGCTGTCTTTTTGTCCCAGTTCGCAAGCAAAGAAGAAGTATAATAAACCCTCTTTCCGTCCCAACTTTGGGAAACCATGTTGACTTGTGCTCCAATATGTTCGGAAAAGGTCTGCACTGGGGCATGCGGATTAGAAATATCGAATAACCGCGTCATGCCGTCATTCCAAGTGTTGACCCAAAGTTCGTTGTCGTCTGCGCTAATGGAGATATCAACCGGCAAAGGTATCTTGCTTGCGTCGCCGATATCCGCAACGTCCGCAGCTTGCCATTCGCCGCTATCATCTTCGTAAATAAGCCAGATCTTAGAAGTCAGCGCAGTCGTCGTAAAACAGTAGTTCTTCTTTGCACCCCAAGCACAGCGCACTTCAAGCGGCGCACCTGGTATATCCAAAATCTTTTTTGGTTCTCGAGTGTGTAGATTCCATACGACGACGGTGTTACCAAAACGCTTCATTGCTTCGGTATCTCCCATCATCTTCCCAAGATCCATCATGTAGTTGTTCCATCCGGTGAAAGAAGAAGTCACCATGACATTCCGTCGAGGTAATACACGAACGTCGTAACCATAGCCGTCCGCATATTTCCCAGATTTGAATGCGCCTCTTAAATTTTCGTCCGTGGGCATCCAATAGGTCGCAATATATTCTCCGGCATTCGTATATTCGGCCATCCCGGTCCGACCCCCATGATCTTTATCGTTTGAAAGACCGGTGACCAACATACGACCAGGAAGTGCATAAGTTGTGTGAGGACCAACGATACCACCCGTTTTAGCCGGAAAATCGTTAATCACTTTGTGTAGTGTAGGTTTGGATGGATTACTATGTACGTCGAAGATAAAAATCTTACTGGTATCGAGACCACCAGCCCATAAATAATGGCGATCATCCGTGAGCCCGGAGTGATGCGCTTCGTTACGTCCACCAACGGAAAGGGAGTTGATAATCTTCCCGAAGTTCGGCGTTGTTGGATTTACAGAAATAGTCACTAGTTTGTCGGAGCCATCACCTACACCCTCAATCCCCAGGGTCCAAACATAAACATAATCTTCCTGACCCACAATTTTAGCCATATATGGCGACATGCACGTCTCATCGGCCTTAACGGAAAGAAGCGCTAGTACCGCATAAACAGCGCAGGAGATTTTTAAAAGCCGCAATTGCGCTCGAATTAGCCTGTTTAACATTTTTATGAGACTTTCACCTTCGAGTTAAATGAGTGTGCAATGAGGGAATCTGGCCAAAACTAATTTTTACCTAAACACAACGACGAAAACTGCAATTATCCGAGGAAACACGCGTTATGCGACCCTGTTTTGCCGATTCATGTCCCTAGTCAATAAGCTTATATGTCCATTGATAGAACTTCAACACAGTGCAACTGACTATTCCCCACACCAGGCAAGGACATTAGTTATACTAGTAATATAGTATCGATTATATCAACAAACTCTTATCTATCTCTCCAGTATTATGAGCGAGCACTTCAACCGTTCGGCCCTCGTATGCGTTGCACCAGTGATATTTGTAATTCTCTGGTCAACGGGTTTCGTCGGCACACGCTTCGTGATCCCCTACGCTGATCCAATAACTTTCACGGCACTTCGTTTCGCGATAGTCTGCACCCTGCTTACAGCATTTGTAATAGCAAGTCGCCGGGAGCTGCCACGCCCGTGGAGCATGTGGTTACATCTTGCGATTTCAGGCGTTCTGATCCACGCCTTTTTTGTCGGTGGTATGTTTGTCGCAATCTATCTCGGAGTAAACATCAGCATCGCCGCCTTGATAGCTGGAACGCAACCGCTGTTAACAGCGATTGTTGCCATCCCATTCTTAGGTGAGGCCTTAAGTCTCCGACAATGGATTGGATTCGTAACTGGCTTTTTAGGTCTCTCAATGGTAGTAACGAAATCTCTCGAAATCGGCGACCTACCCCTGACTGGTCTTTCCGGTGCTGTAATCGCTCTTTGTGGTATTACCTTCGGAACATTATATCAAAAACGTTATGTGGTTGGAGTTGATTTATTGAGTGGCTCGGCTATTCAATTTTTTTTCGCACTGTTGCCCTA
>DPMX01000057.1:5956-6112 GCA_003540955.1 Gammaproteobacteria bacterium | reverse complement strand
CCCGAACGTGAAGTATGAGTTTTTGCGCCACCGAGCTCTTCCGCAGTGACCTCTTCGTGGGTCACCGTCTTTACCACCTCTGGTCCGGTCACAAATAGATAGGAACTATCCCGCACCATGAAGATAAAATCCGTGATTGCGGGAGAGTACACTGCG
>DPMX01000057.1:4296-5652 GCA_003540955.1 Gammaproteobacteria bacterium | reverse complement strand
GTGATTGCGGGAGAGTACACTGCGCCACCCGCGCAAGGCCCCATCACCATCGAAATCTGAGGCACGACGCCGCTAGCGAGGACATTTAATTGGAATACGTCGGCATAACCACCTAGTGAGGCGACTCCTTCTTGAATCCGTGCGCCACCAGAATCATTGAGGCCAATTATTGGTGCCCCCACCTTTAGAGCTTGTTCCATTATTTTACAGATTTTACGAGCATGGGCGGCAGAAAGAGCACCCCCAAATACGGTGAAATCTTGCGAAAATGCAAACACGATACGTCCGTTGACGGTGCCATACCCGGTTACAACACCATCACCCGGAATTTTATTGTCGGCCATACCAAAGTCATTGCAGTCGTGTTCGACAAAAGTATCCCACTCTTCAAAAGTTCCTGAGTCAAACAAAATTTGCAGACGCTCGCGCGCGGTCAATTTTCCTTTAGCGTGTTGGGCATCAACGCGCTTTTGCCCACCGCCAGCGCGCGCCGCGCGTCGCTTTTCCTCGAGTCGGCGGATGATATCTTGCATGGCGACCCCTTACGTAAGCTATCTCTGCGAGGCAACGGTCCGCGAGGATCCGCCGCGAGTTTGTGTCTGATTAATCAGCTTCAGCACTTCCGCAGCGGCGGCCGGTATATTCGTCCCCGGCCCATACACTGCCACTACTCCGGCCTGCTTCAATGCAGGATAATCTTGCGGCGGAATCACACCGCCACAAATAACAAAAATATCGCCAGCGCCTGCTTTGTCGAGCTCCGTTATTAACTTCGGCACCAGCGTCATATGACCAGCCGCTTGGCTTGAAACCCCTATAACGTGCACATCGTTCTCGATCCCCTGTTGAACGGCTTCGGCCGGCGTTTGGAACAGCGGGCCAATGTCAACGTCAAAACCAATATCCGCAAACGCCGTCGCGATGATTTTTGCTCCTCGGTCATGTCCATCTTGACCAAGCTTCACTACCAACAAGCGGGGCCGCCGCCCGTGGGTTACTTCAAATTGGACTACTTCTTTCTGGATTCCATCGAAAACATCGTCGCCCTGCCATGAGTCGGCGTACACGCCAGAGATCGATTGCGTCTCTGCTCGATGACGACCGTAGACTTTTTCAAGCGCCATCGATATCTCCCCAACACTGGCGCGGGCGCGCGCAGCAGCGATAGCCAATTCTAGAAGATTTTCAGCACCATCCCGAGCTGCCGTTGTCAGTGCTTCGAGTGTATTATTGCAAGCACTTGAATCACGCTCAGTCCGCACCCTCCCTAACCGTTCGATCTGCGCTTCTCGAACAGCCGTGTTGTCAATATCTCGGATCTCCACGTCTATCTCTTTATCGGCTTTATATTTTTTT
>DPMX01000057.1:3441-3987 GCA_003540955.1 Gammaproteobacteria bacterium | reverse complement strand
TCGGCTTGATATTTATTTACACCAACGATTACTTCTTCACCCCGGTCAATTTTCGCTTGACGCCGTGCTGCCGATTCCTCTATTCGAAGTTTTGGCATGCCCGAGGCAACAGCCTTGGTCATGCCTCCCATCTCCTCGACCTCGTCAATAATTTTATTAGCTTCAGTGACAAGGCTGTGGGTGAGGTGTTCGACATAATAGGAACCTCCAAGCGGATCAATAACATTAGTAATGCCAGTCTCCTCTTGAAGAATAAGCTGGGTGTTGCGCGCGACTCGAGCTGAGGTATCCGTCGGGAGGGCCAGTGCTTCGTCATACGAGTTAGTATGAAGTGATTGCGTACCACCTAAGACTGCCGCCATCGCCTCAATCGTTGTTCGCACAATGTTATTGTAAGGGTCAAGCGCAGTCAGGCTCACGCCTGAAGTTTGGCAGTGTGTCCGTAGCATTAAAGATCGTTCATCATTTGGCGAGAAGTGCTGTTTCATGCGTGTTGCCCACAGCAATCGAGCGGCGCGTAACTTGGCCACTTCCATGAAAAAATTC
>DPMX01000057.1:0-3145 GCA_003540955.1 Gammaproteobacteria bacterium | reverse complement strand
TTGGCCACTTCCATGAAAAAATTCATCCCAACTGCAAAGAAAAAAGATAGCCGTGGCGCGAAGCCGTCGACCGCTAGGCCTTTCGAGGTCGCTGCACGAACGTACTCAAGACCGTCAGCTATCGTAAATGCAAGTTCCTGCACGCAGGTCGCGCCAGCCTCCTGCATGTGGTATCCGGATATCGAAATGGGGTTAAATTTAGGCATCTCAGTCGCCGTATAGCCGATAATGTCAGCAACAACACGCATTGAGGGCTCGGGCGGATAAATATAGGTGTTTCGGACCATGAATTCCTTGAGAATATCATTTTGCAGAGTTCCCCCTAGGGCCTCATGGTTAATTCCCTGTTCTTCCGCAGCTGCAATATACATGGCCATTATCGGCAGTGCCGCGCCATTCATCGTCATCGATACAGACATCTTGTCTAGCGGGATACCGTCAAACAAAATCTTCATATCCTCAATACTATCGATCGCCACCCCCGCCTTACCAACATCACCTAGCACGCGTTCATGATCGGAGTCATACCCCCGGTGTGTAGCCTAATCAAACGCAACCGACAAACCGCTTTGCCCTGCGGCTAAGTTGCGTCGATAGAACGCGTTCGATTCCTCCGCCGTCGAGTAGCCGGCATACTGACGAATGGTCCAAGGTCGGCCCGCGTACATCGTTGCCTTAGGGCCTCGGACAAACGGTGCAATACCCGGCAAACCGTTTTGGTATTCTAGATCCGCAAGATCATCTGCCGTGTAGAGCGGCTGCAGCGAGATCCCTTCCGGAGTGTCCCAACTCAACGCCTCTAATGGAGAACCTTTTCGCTCCGCCTTAGCAATTTTGACCCAGTCGCTATGCGCTGGGGACCGAAATTTCTCATTCACGTCTAATTGTTCCTATACGGATTTAACCTGCAATGTAGGCTTCGCGCCATAAAGAGTGCATCGCGCCTCGACGCTAGATCTTCATGGCGGTCGGCGATACTGATGCAATTCAAGCGTGACTAGATTATCACGCCAACTGGCTACACAAGCGGGACATCTCTTTGCGTTATAGCAGTGGATTGTAACCAAAGCGCAGCGCCAGGTACAGATGATCTAAGATTTTTTATTTAAGTTTCAAGTGATTAGGTGAGATATGATACGTTCGAACGCAACTTATCAGGCGGCTATAAATTTACTGTATACCAGATAAAAATCGCTGCTCTCAGGCCGACCAACCCCCGCAGAGAGTACGGTTCGGGTCGAGCGCCTCGCTTATCGATCGGTAAAGTTTCCGTAAATTACTACCGGTATGAGCTGTACTCACCGCCGCTGTTAGTTCTCGAGAATCGTGCGAGATCGCGTAACCGGCAGCCGTTAAGTCCGCAATCGCAGAGAGCGCTACTTCAGTAGAATTCGCGAGAGTTTCTGTTGTATAGTCAATCGAGACTCGCATAAACATTGTTCGCCAAGTCAGGGCGTACTCATAAATAAAGTCCACATCACTTCTCAGCAGCGATTTTTGAACAATATCCCTCATCGCGGTCGCGGCTTCGCCTTCCATCGGGGACGACGCGGTAAACCAAAGCTTACGGTCTAATATCTCAGCTGTCTTACTATACACAGGCTCCCCTCGCATCAGTCGCGTACGTAACGGCCAAGCCGGATCTGTTGGCGGATCGGCAATAGTAGAGATCGTTCCATTCGGAATCTGCGCGAGGGCATTTTCGAGCATTTGCCAAGTAATTTTTACATTATCGGGTATACCGTACAATGCACCATATAGGTTCCACTCGCTGCGCTCCCCGCCCCCCACGTCTTCATGGTTACTGCTTCGCACCAAATCAGAGTCTGCTCGTCGCTCACTAATTACTACCGTATTTGGAACAACCATACTGATTTTCATTGGGCGCAGCACCTCAATAGCGGTTTCTAACGCCACTACATCGGGTAATGCAACCATAAACGGATGATAAGCTGGCGGTGTCGGCATCAACCACACTCCAACCTTTGTCAACACAGCTAGGTCGGAACGTGAAAATAGCCCGTCCAGGTATGGTCCATAGTTATACTTGAACAGTTGCCAAGTATCGCTGTTCGGTAATGCCCCCATTCCAGTACGCACCACCTCTCCATTCGCGGTAACTACTTCCATTCCACATTGCATAAGCAAATGATCGCCGTAGGGTGTATAGCCAAATGCGCGCTCGGTTATACTGCCACTAATGGAATTAGAACCGTTTTTATCTGAGTCGACCCAATGAGACGCTCCCTTCTTATTGATATGTTCGCGCAACATGTCGAAACTCACCCCTGGTTCCACTAGCGCATAACCTGAATCCGGATTGAATTCAATTATTTTCGTCATTCGACTCAGGTCCAACACCAGTCCGGATTTATCATTTCCCAGAAGAGCGGCACCATTGCCGGCCGCGTTCGGTATTGTTAAAACGTTGATACTACGCGTACTTGCCAGTCGGACTAAATCCTGAATTTGCCCTGTCGAGTCAGGCCGTACCGCCGCTACCAACCCCTCGATTACGGCAGAGTTTTCGCCAAGAATACGACGATAAGGCGCCGCCGCAATATCAGTAAGCAACACCACATTATCCGTACCGACTATCTTGCTCGACTCTTCAATGATTAAATCGCTATTTACCACTGCTTCCAATCCCTCAGGCGAATTCTCGAATGGATCGTTTTAATACTAGACCCATCATTTCTTTATCTCCCCACCCGAATTCTCATTCGCCGCAACGATGTATCTTGTGAGCGCATTGAGTTCTCCATCGCCAATTTCTGTAGGCCGAAATGCGGGCATCATCCCAAGCCCGTTCCTCACGACCATCTTGATGTAGTCAGGCGCAAGGTCATCTCGGGCCGTTATTATTGATTTTCCAGTGCCCGAGCGGATTGCTAAACGCATCGTCCCCGGGTGTCCATCACCCGCTGCATGACAACCTGCACAATAGCGCCCGTAGACATCTTCACCCTGCTTTAGTGTTTCTAGATCAACCGACCCCCACGAAGACCAACCCACCCCGACGCCGGAACTCACTCCTGGCTCCCCAGCAGTTCCGTCTGGTTCGCCAGGCTCATCGAGGCCACATCCACTGAAACTTAATGCCAACACGAACATCACCGCAGCCCATCGATAATTCACGTGCTTA